>CAMNGO010000063.1 GCA_946538445.1 uncultured Lachnospiraceae bacterium | reverse complement strand
CTTTCCATTTCCAAAGCTGCAAAAGAAGATATCCTGCAGATCCTGCAGTCATTGTCAGATGCATCCGGTAAAGACATTCAGGACTATGGATTTATCACGATCCTGGCCGGCATCTGTTTCCTCATGGAGGAGCTAAAACCGGACAAGGTATCTGCCTCACCCATCTGCATAGGTAAAGGACCGGTGGTCAGGGAAGGAAGGACCGGCATAGTACCTGCCCCCACCACTGCCGCTTTGCTGAAAGGGATACCGGTATATGCCGGGGAAGTAGCCGGAGAACTATGCACTCCGGAGGCAGCAGCTGTCCTCAAATATTATGTGGATCATTTTGAAGCTGTACCCCTCATGTCCATGACGGATATCTCTTATGGGAAAGAAAAAACAGGCCTCCGGGATCTCTGTATGGCAGCCTATCTTGGGGAATCCCGGGATACGGCAGAGGATAGTGTCTGTCTGATTCATACAAACCTGGATGATATGACAGGGGAAGCCATCGGATTTGCCCAGGAAATGATATGGGAGTGTGGGGCTTTGGATGTTTACGTCACCCCAATTCAGATGAAAAAGAACCGCCCCGGAGTTCAGCTGTCCTGCATATGTAAGGAGGAGGATAAGGAATCCTGCGTCGATGCTTTTCTTCGCTATACTACAACTCTGGGTGTGCGGTATGAAAAGATGGAACGGAGGATTCTATCCCGTTCTTTTAGCAGCATACAAACAGAGCAGGGAAATGTCCGGATCAAAAATTCATTCTCCCGGGACATTGCCAAAAAGAAAGCGGAATACGAGGATCTTTGCCGTATCGCCAGGGAGAAGAAGATATCTTTGAAGGAAGCGGAGAGAAATCTGATGTAAGCAGTCAGGATAAATGAAAAAATGAGGAGGAAATTATGGAGAAGGAGATTGCCCGTTTTGAGAACAAAATGAAAAATTGCGAATCCATGACAGATCTGTTGCTGGCTATGTCATCCTGGCAGAGCTTCAGCCGGAATAACGGACTGACGGAAGAACAGAAAAGAAGGGTGGACGAGGCTTATCTGGAAGCGGAGGCCAGGCTGATCGGAAACGTGAAGAAGAGTTTGTGGTAAGGAGAGGGACTAAGGTGGAATCTCTTTTCCCGGGAGGATATAAAAGATGCTGAACCATAGCAGTAATACGAAGGAAAAAATTGCGCAGGCTCTGAAAATTCTTACTGCCAGGAAATCATTTCATAAGATAACCATCAATGACATTTCCGGCGAGTGCGGCATGACCAGAGAGAATTTCTATTATCATTTTCGTGATAAATATGATATCGTGAACTGGATCATCTTCAAGGAAATCATCGATCCCATATCGGAGATAGAAGATTTTGAGTCCTGGCTGAAAGAATTGATCTTTGCCATCGATAAAGACCGGGGTGTCTACAAAAGATTGGCCATCGGAGTCGGAAAAGAGATGGTGAAGGAGAATCTGTATCCTTTGATGGAGAGGAGAATCCGTTATCTGATCGACCAGTCTCTGGATTCTTCCGTGTGGTATATGAGAAAAGAAAAGATAGACTTTGCCACATCCTATTTTACAAATGCATTCGTAGAATTTGCATTAAATCACACGATTGATCATGAAATACTGGACCCGGAACTATTCGAATATAATTATAAGTTCCTTTTCAGTAATTTCTTGACATTTGTAAGAATTCAGAAAGAAAACAATTTTGCACAAGAGTAATTTTTAGCATGCCAAATTAATAATTTAAGAATTTAAAGTTGTTATATGAACAAATAGAATAGTATTTTTATACTCGCTTAAAAAATTACACGAAAAAAAATTGTAAGATTTATGTAAGATTTATTACAAAATGCATATAATGTGAAAAGACAAAAATCTTAAGATATGCTATAGTTACTGTAACACGTAGTGTAATACTTATAATTTTTTCAATTTTTTAAGAAGGAGGCAAAATTATGAATATTCTTGCACTTATTGCTGCTTTTGGCGGTGGCGCATTTGCTGCAGCTATCGGTGGTGTTCCGGCATTTATCTTTACCGGCGTTTTATCCATTATCGGTGCTGTTGCAGGTATGGTTGGAGCAGGTGATGCTTCTGCAGTTCTTATTAACTATATGGCATTTGGATCCTTCTTTGGACCGCACATTTCCTTCGCAGGTGCCGTTGCAGGTGCTGCTTATGCTAAGAAAAAAGGCGTTCTTGAGAACGGTGCTGACATCGTAACACCTCTCGTTGGTTTAAATGAGCCGGATACTTTATTAGTTGGTGGTGTATTTGGTGTTATCGGTTTCTTATTCAAAGCATTAGTTGTTGACAATCTTTTCGCTGGAACAATCTCCCCGAGATTAGTAACAGACGGTCCTGGATTCACAGTATTCTGTTCCGCAATCGTTGTTCGTCTGGTATTCGGCGGCAAGTTAAAAACTGGTGACAGACTCGTTTCCGAAGGCAAAGCTTTCACAAACGTTCTCGTTATGAGCATTTGCTACTCCCTGGTAGTTGCTGGTGTTTACGCTTGGGCTGCTCAGACTGGTCTGAACGAAGCTTTCGCAGGTTTATACCATGTACTTATCTTCGGTTTAGCTGCTGTTGGTTTATTATTTGCTTGTATGGGACATGCTTACGCAGGACATCATCATATATGGATTATCGCTGCTGAAGCTGCTGTACAGTCCTATGCTCATACTCAGAACGCATTCGTTTGTCTGATTTGTGGTGTGATCTGTGGTACACTCGCTGGTATTATTGGCGATATCGAAGGTAACACAATCAACTGCGGTACCGATTCCCATATCGATAACCCGGCAACCGCTATCTTCATCATGACATTCGTAGTTAATGCTATTTGGCCTGCAGTTTAATTCTTTGATTGATAGTATAGTATTATATATCGTTTAAGTATTACATTATCACAACAAATAAAGGGATGTCTTTTCGGAGACATCCCTTTATTTATTTAATTAACAGGGGGGTCAGACCCCATTACATCGTAATGGGGTCTGACCCCCCTGCCTGGTTTTAGTTTTTTTCATATTTTATCTTGGATCTCCCGGCTCAGCACTGAGGATCCAGGGTACAGGTTTTGCTTCGAATACATTTTTATTATTCAATTTGGAGATCGAAATCTGCAGGAGTTCGGTCTGCCTTAAGTTATATTTTTTCAAAACATCAATAATATAAGATAAGATATTGAGTTCCAAGGTATAAACCACAAACTTCATCTCGGGATTGAGACGGAGAAGGTTATTCACTTCCTCTTCGAAACGTTCTGTTGCAACGATGAAGGAGAGGTTTGGAACCGGAAGACCTTTCATGGATTCCTTGGAGGTGTCGTCCACGATGGTTATATTATGTATGCCGAATTTAGTAAGATTCTCCTCCAGAGCCTGACGGTCCGGTTTCCGGTACTCAACCGCAATGATGTCACCTTCACTGGCTATAATAGCAGATTCAATGGCGATACTCTCCCCGCTGATGATACAGATGGTATCCTGATCATCAAGGTGGAGCTTGTTGATGATGATAGCTCGGATCTCACTGGCAACATACTGAACGGACCCGGGGGAAAAACTGTCATTTTGGATGCTCCGGTTGTAAGTACTGCGGGCATATGGATTGATGATCAGCATGGCGCAGGGACCGGTAAGCTCTGTATCGATCATATCCGATATCTTGGTAATCCGGATCTTGGAGTCACTGTCGGGTTTCAGTCCGGGTTTGTACCATAAATCACAGTCTCCAAGACCACTTTCCCACAGTGTGAAAAAGAAATTGGGATGATCTGCATCAGCGAGAACCAACAACCGCTTGTGGGTCTCTATCATGGGTATCAGGTTCTTTTTTCTTTTGCTGATATCGATGAGTCTGAGTTTCTCGATATCAAGCCCGGCTCTGTTTGAGTAATACTGCAGCCATGCCAGGATATTATCATTAGAAAAAATAGAATTGTTTTGACTCAAGAAAACCCCTCCCTTATAAATCATATCTGTATGATTGCCCTAAACCCGGGCCCTTTTCAATATAATAATTTATACTATAATTTTATTATAACAAGATGGAAAAGGCAATGCCGGAAATGATAATTTGGCTTGTAAAATGATGTTGAAAGAGTTAAAATTAAAAAGGTTTAATGGGAATAAGAAAGGGAGTGTGTACTGTGAGATTAGAGTTAAAAGGAGTACGTGTAAACCGCTGTTTATTTGAAAACAGAATGGGTCCCAATACCAAGGTGAATCTAAAGGTAGATACCCGTACACAGATTAATATCCCCAAAGATTTTAAGAAAGGTTCCCTGGGAAATGTTGTAACCCGGATGGTGGTCGGATCCCCTCTGGACGCTTTGTATCTTTACCTTGAACAGGTAGCTACCTTCGGGGACAGTGAGGCAGGTCCCGGATTCTCCGAGGATCAGGAAACCATGATGAGCCTTTTTAAGACCATCTGTGTACCCCTGGCCAATCAGGAGATGGAGAACACATTGAAGCAACTCTGTGCCTCCTACCGTATCCCGGAGATCAAACTACAGAGAAATTCCAAGGCTAAGACAGATGCCGATAAATACCTGAATTGAAAAATAAAGAAAAAGAATTGACAGATAAGCGGAAAAAGCGTAGATTCTCTTTAGAAAAGATAAGTAATGAAATAATGTATATATTAGTTTGTTTTGAAAAGAGGCAGTGATGATGAAGACAGTGTATAAAAAATATGGACATTGGTTGTTATTATTATATTTTCCGATTTATCTTGCGGCATTTGCTTTTATTGAGCATCATATTCCCGGAAGAATCCATATCGTTGAGTCCAGCCTGGACGTAAAGATACCCTTCATAGAGTATTTCATCGTCCCATATTTGCTGTGGTTTGTCTATATTGCTGTGGGAGTAATCTACTTTCTGTTTAAAGAGGAGGAATCCTACAGGCGATTCATGTATCTGATTATGATAGGAATGACAACTTTCATCCTGGTATCCATTGTCTTTCCTAACGGTCTGATGCTGCGTCCCACACAATTTGCACATGATAATATATTTGTGGATCTTACTAAGGTCCTTTATTCCATCGATACTGCCACGAATGTTTTTCCCAGTATCCATGTATTTAACTCCCTGGCTTTACATTGTGTGGTATCAAAAAGCCCCAGACTGAGAGAAAACAAACCTGTTCGATGCATTAGCTTTCTCTTATGTGCGTCTATCATTTTATCCACCATGTTTTTAAAACAGCACTCTGTGTTTGATGTGATCAGTGGAATGGGATTGTTCTGTATGGCATACGTAGCAGTATACCGGGATCTTCTGGAAAAATCCTATGTGCATACCGCATATGTCTATGATGAGAATCAAAAATGATAACAGAAGGGAACTGCCATGAGAAAGATTATGTTTGTGGGCAGAAGTGAATCCGGGAAGACGACCCTCACTCAGGCTATGAAGGGTAAAAAGATCATCTATCATAAGACACAATATGTGAATCATTATGATGTGATCATTGATACCCCGGGAGAGTACGCAGAGACAAAACGTCTTGCGGGATCCCTGGCAGTGTATGGGGCAGAGTCCGACGTTGTGGGTCTTCTGATCAGCGCTACGGAACCATTCTCTCTGTACCCTCCAAACTGCTGTGCCCAGAGCAACCGGGAGGTTGTGGGTATTGTGACAAAATGTGATCATTGGGCCGGAGATCCTGAGATGGCAGCTGAGTGGCTTCGTATTGCGGGGTGTAAGAAGATCTTCTTTACCAGTGCCGTTACGGGAGAAGGGATTGCCGATATTATTTCTTATCTGAAGGAAGAGCATGAAACACTTCCCTGGGAAGTGGTGAAAGCACAGTATGACCAGCTGGGATACGGAGCCGGAAACAGTGACGACCAGATGAATATAAATGGTGTCAAAGTGTGACACCTACATAATACAAAAGAAAAAGAGCTGCCGATGGCAGCTCTTTTATACATGAAAAAAAGCTCCCTGGGGGACTCGAACCCCCGACCTACGCATTACGAATGCGTCGCTCTACCGACTGAGCCAAGGAAGCTTATCAAAACTGACTTCCATATTCTACTATATTTCAATGGAAAAATCAATCCCTAATATCCGGAACGGTCCGCTTATGTATGAGGTGAAAACGAGTCGGTTAATAAGTGATTGACAAAAAAAATGGTGAATAGTAT
Source organism: uncultured Lachnospiraceae bacterium (assembly GCA_946538445.1). Lineage (GTDB taxonomy): Bacteria > Bacillota > Clostridia > Lachnospirales > Lachnospiraceae > Anaerobutyricum. The sequence continues at coordinate 3,603 of CAMNGO010000063.1, read as the reverse complement.
ATTTAGTACATCATAAGATGGAATGATAATCCATAGATTAATAGAGGAGATAAACCAATGTTAGAAAAGATGAAAGAAATCATTGCAGAACAGCTTAGTATCGATGAGGATGAGATCACTCTGGAGACTTCCTTCAAAGAAGACCTTGGGGCCGATTCCCTGGATTTGTTTGAACTGACGATGGCCCTGGAGGAAGAGTATGATCTGGAGATTCCCGCCGAGGAATTAGAGGCGATCGAAACAGTTGGTGATGTGATTGAATTCCTCAAGTCCAAAGGTATTGATGATTGATAACAGCATCCAGCGTGGATTGATAGGTATTGAAGCTACTCTCAATACCTATTATTATTGTGGAAAGCTCTTTAAAATTTCCGTCTTTTCGTTTATAATAGTATTGTTGACGTATTTTTAGAATGTTTTTTTATTTGTATAGAGGATCTTATGATCAGATTAATGAAAGGAGATTCCCATGGCAACAGATATTGGAATTGATTTAGGGACTGCGAGTATTCTCGTGTATGTGAAGGGAAAAGGTGTGGTTTTAAAAGAACCGTCCGTTGTAGCCTTTGATGTGGATACCAGAAAGATTAAAGCAATCGGGGAGGAAGCCAGACTGATGATCGGCAGGACCCCCGGTAATATAGTAGCTGTTCGTCCGCTGAGACAAGGTGTGATCAGTGATTATTCTGTCACAGAGAAAATGCTGAAGTATTTTGTACATAAGGCAGTAGGAAAGAGCCTCTTCGGCAGGAAACCGCGTATCTCTGTCTGTGTGCCCAGCGGTGTCACGGAAGTGGAGAAAAAGGCTGTTGAGGATGCCACCTATGCAGCAGGTGCCCGTGATGTGAAGATCATCGAGGAACCTGTGGCAGCTGCCATCGGAGCAGGCATTGATATCGCAAAACCTTGTGGTAACATGATCGTGGATATTGGCGGTGGTACCAGCGATATCGCTGTGATTTCCCTCGGAGGAACCGTTGTCAGCACTTCCATCAAGGTGGCAGGAGATGATTTCGACGAAGCAATCGTCCGCTACATGAGAAAGAAGCATAATCTTCTGATCGGTGACCGTACTGCGGAGGACATCAAGATCCAGGTGGGAAGCGCTTATGCACGTGCAGAGGAAGCTTCCATGGAAGTCAGGGGACGTAACCTTGTGACAGGTCTTCCTAAGACCGTGACAGTGACCTCCGAAGAAACCAGAGAGGCTTTGCGTGAGGCTACGGCCCAGATCGTGGAAGCAGTACACAGTGTTCTGGAAAGAACTCCGCCGGAACTGGCAGCAGATATCTCTGACAGAGGTATTGTGTTAACCGGTGGCGGCAGTATGCTGCAAGGCCTGGAACAGCTGATCGAGGAGAAAACGGGAATCACTACGATGACAGCTGATGACCCCATGACAGCTGTCGCTATCGGAACAGGTCAGTTTATCGAATATCTTGGAGCAAGATAGATGGAACAATTTGAAGGATATGTCAGTCATATTCGATATCATAATAAGGAGAACGGTTATACCGTTCTGGAATTAGAAACGACCCACGGGGACGAGATCCTCGTGGGCAATTTTCGTTATATCAACGAAGGCGAGTACATACGTGCAGAATGTAATTTCACGGAACATCCGGTACACGGACCACAGTATCAGGTTGTCAATTATCAAGTGGTGGAACCGGAAGACAAGGAAGGGATGGAGAGATATCTCTCTTCCGGTGTGATCAAGGGACTGGGCCCGGCCCTCGCCTCCAGGATTATCAAAAAGTTTAAGGGAAATACTTTCGAGATTATTGAAAATGAGCCGGAGCGCCTGGCGGAGGTGAAGGGAATCTCCCTGAAGAAAGCCATGAATATTGCCATTCAGTTCCAGGAGAAGCAGGAAATGAGACATGCTATGATGTTTCTCTCGGAATATGGGATAAGCAACCAGATGGCAGTGAAGATCTATGAGGAATATGGGGACAGGATGTATGAAATTCTGAAGACCAATCCTTATCAGCTGGCGGAAGATATATCCGGAATCGGATTCCGCATCGCAGATCATATTGCAGGCAAGGCGGGAATCGCCCCGGATTCAGAGTTTCGTATACGAGCTGCAATCCAGTACATCCTGCAGCAAGCAGTACTGTCTGGTCATATGTATCTGCCCAAGCAGATCCTTTGCCAGAATACCGGGGCTATTCTAAGTATGCCCCCGGAGTATATAGAAGACCATCTGATGAATCTGATCCTTGATAAAAAGATTATGATCCGCAAGCAGGAGGAAGAAGAGCAGGTCTATCTGTCCACTTACTATTTCATGGAGAAGAATACCGCCAGGATGCTTCTGGATCTGGATGTCAGTTTTCCGGCTTCCGGGGAGGAATTGGATAAGAAACTGGAGGAGCTGGAAGAAGAGAATGACCTGGAGATGAATGATCTTCAGAAACTGGCGGTGGAAAGAGCTATGGCGGAGGGTGTCGTTGTGGTCACCGGAGGTCCCGGTACAGGAAAAACCACGACCATTAATCTTATGATCCGTTGCTTTGAGATGGATCATCTTGACATTGTCCTGGCAGCCCCCACGGGTCGTGCAGCAAAGCGCATGACGGAGGCCACGGGCTATGATGCCATGACGATCCATCGGCTGTTGGAGCTGAACGGAGGAATTGAGTTAAGAGACCAGTATCATTTTGAAAAGAATGAAGAGAACCCTATAGAGGCAGATGTGATCATCGTGGATGAGATGTCCATGGTGGATATTCACCTGATGTACGCTTTGCTAAAAGCAGTAATTCCTGGGACAAGAGTCATTCTGGTAGGAGATTCCAACCAGCTTCCAAGTGTGGGACCCGGAAATGTACTGAAGGACATCATAGAGTCCGGCATGTTTCCCGTGGTAAGACTCACTAAGATCTACCGTCAGAATGATGCCAGTCAGATCGTATCCAACGCTCATAAAATCAATGAAGGAATCCATATCTCCCTGGATAATACCAGTGAAGATTTCTTTTTCTTCCCACGCAGGGATGTACGTTCTGTCATGGGGGCACTTGTTTATCTGGTTAAGGAGAAGATCCCTCAGTTCATCCACGTGGATCCTTTCGATGTTCAGGTACTTACCCCCATGCGAAAAGGAGAGTTGGGTGTTGCTCACTTAAATGAAGTATTGCAATATTATCTGAATCCCCATTCCCCGGATAAAGAGGAGAAAGAGTTTCATGATGGAATCTTTCGGGAGGGGGATAAGGTTATGCAGATCAAGAACAATTACCAGATTGAATGGAAGATCCGCAACCCCAAAGGTTTTGTGGTGGAAGAAGGCATGGGTGTATTCAATGGAGACATGGGGATCATCAAGAGTATTAATACATTTTCAGAGAGAATGACGGTAGCTTTTGAAGAGAACCGTGAGGTGGAGTACGCATTTTCCAATCTGGACGAACTGGAACTGGCTTATGCAGTTACTATACATAAATCCCAGGGAAGCGAATACCCGGCAGTGGTTCTTCCCATACTAAGCGGCCCTGGTGTGCTGTGCAATCGCAATCTGCTCTACACTGCAGTGACCAGGGCACAGAATCTGGTGGCAATCGTGGGTAGAGAATCCATGATCGGGCAAATGATCGA
>CAMNGO010000062.1 GCA_946538445.1 uncultured Lachnospiraceae bacterium | reverse complement strand
CGCCGATCTTAGACAGGACCACTGACATAGCCATTACGATACGATGGTCATTATGACCCTTTAAGGGAATCCCTCTGTACTGCAAGGCCTGTTTGGGTGCAGTGATTGTATTGTTGCCAAAGATAAGTCCTCCGCCCAGCTTGGAGAGCTCTTCATGCATTGCTTTGCCACGATCGCTTTCTTTCGCTTTCAGCCGTTCGGTACCGGTAAAGACAGCGCCATTTTTCATGGATGCCAAGGCAAACAGAACCGGACCCAGATCAGGGCAGTCAGAAATATCAAGAGTAGGCATCCCTTCTGATAACTCCTCAAAGTATCCTCTGTAAACCCGGTCACCCTGCAGACTATGGGGATTCAGATTACCTACCCGGACATCTGACCCGATATGGTTAAATACATCCAGGAAGGCTGCATTTGAATAATCCCCCTCGATTTTTCCTGCGTAGGAGTGCATCCGAGATTGTTTAATTTCAATGGTATATTCATCTGCGAAGTCCACATCTGCACCAAATGATTTCAATGCTGAGATCGTCAGATCGATGTAGGATCTGCTTTCAAAGGGCGGAATGATATGGATCAAGGAGTCTTTCCCCAGATAAACCAACGCAAAGATCATCCCTGTGATAAACTGACTGCTGACATCACCTCTAAGTTCATAAGCACCGCTTTTGAGCCTGCCGCAAACCGTGACGGAATCAGCGCATTTATGAAATGTAAATCCCTTTTCAAGGCAGAGAGATTCATATATGGTCAGGGGCCGTTCCAGAAGCCTTTGGCTGCCTTGCAGTGTAACGGGCTTATCCAGACATAATGCAAGGGGAATAAAAAAGCGGAGAGTGCTGCCGCTTTCCCGGCAAAGTAAAAGATCAGGGACCACTTGCATGAAATCATGGGGGTCAACCGTTACTTTATCTCCATCCATGGTTATCTTTGCGCCAAGAGCTTTCAGACAATCAATGCTTGCCAGTATGTCTTCGCTGTAATCCACACCGGACAGGGTGCAGATTTCTCCTGATAATGCAGCTCCAATCAAATATCTGTGTGCCATACTTTTGGATGGCGGAGCTTCGATTGATCCTGCAAGTTTGCAGGGAGTGAATGTTGCAATCATATCATTTACCCTCAACCAGGAAATCGACAGCTTCCAGATACCCGTCTGTTCCGTGACCGGTGATGGTTTTCACACAGGCCAGGCGCACATAACTGATCTGTCTGAAATCTTCACGTTCTTCCACTTTCGAGATATGTACTTCTACCGTTGGAATGCTGACTGCCTTTACCGCATCAAGGATTGCAACACTGGTGTGAGTGTAGGCACCGGGATTGATAACGATTCCATCCATAACCCCATATGCCTTTTGGATCTCGTCCACCAGGGCACCCTCGTGATTGGATTGAAAAAAGGTAACTTCTATGCCCTTGGCAGTGCAGTGTTTTTGTATTTTTTTCACAAGATCAGGATAGGTTTCTCTACCGTAATGCGCCGGTTCCCGGATACCCAGCATATTCAGGTTAGGGCCATTTATTACAAGGATTTTCATAGGATAAGTTCCTCCTGTTTTTAAAAATCTATTTGAGCCAGTCTGTACCATATCGCAGAGCCAGAGCATCGCAGAGTACGATGGCTGTCGCCGCATCCTGCACAACTCTTGCCCTGTGAACGATGGCCGGATCATGCCTGCCTTTAGGAAGTAAAACCGCATCGCTCATGGAACGGAAGTCCACGGTATCCTGCTGCCGGAAGATGGTAGGTGTTGGCTTGATGGCGGTACGGAAGATGACAGGCATACCATTTGTGATTCCCCCGTTGATACCGCCATTGTTGTTTGAGCCGGAAACCACCTGGCCTTCTTTCATACGGAAGGGATCGTTTGCCATACTTCCTCTCATATCTGCAATGGCAAAACCTGCACCGAACTCCATGCCTTTTACGGCAGGTATGGAGAACATCATATGGGAGAGCAGTCCTTCTACCGTGTCAAACCATGGCTCACCGACACCCTTCGGCATACCGATGACTGCAGTTTCCAGAACACCACCCACACTGTCTCCATCGGATGCAGCAGCCAGTATGGCTTCCTGCATTTCCTTTCCCCTTGCTTCATCAAGAACGGCAAAGATCTTCTCATTTACTTTCTTGATGTCAGAAGCCAGATCTGTGAATTCCCGGTCCGATATGCCAGCGCACCGCTTCACATGGGTTCCGATACAGATGCCTTTCTGCTCCAAAGCATACCGGCAGATAGCTCCCGCAGCAACCAGAGCAGCTGTAATTCTTCCGCTGAAATGCCCGCCACCGCGTGTATCCTGAAAACCGTGGTATTTGCAATCGGCCGTATAGTCGGCATGAGATGGACGGGCCAGTGTCTGCATCTGTACATAGTCCCCGCTTTTCACATTCTCATTGGGAATAAGGACTGTAAGGGGGGTGCCGGTAGTTCTGCCATTGACAAGGCCGCTGACAATCCTGTATTGGTCCTTCTCCTTTCGAGGTGTGGAGATCTTGCCCGCAGGACGGCGAAGTGTGAGCATATGGGAGATATACTCATGATTAACTTCAATGCCGGGTGCAAGACCGTCTATGGTTGCTCCAATATATTCCCCGTGGCTTTCACCGAATAATGTTACCGCCACGCTGTTTCCAAATGTGTTTTTCATAAGGTTCAACCTCCCAGACAGGCTTTTGCAAGCTCAATTACGTCCAGACATTTCATGGTTTTCAGTTCATAGCTGCCTGGCTCATTTACCATTGTCACGGTTACAGTGTCTCCGTCCGCCTTTTTATCATGGAATGCAGCCTCAGTAATTTTATCCCAGTCATAATCCAATTCACGATACAGATTACATTTCTTCAGAACGTCAATAACCCGGGGTCTGATTCTATCACTGCACATGGGGAGCATTCCAAGGGCAACGCACTCACCGTGGTAGAGCTCAGACATTCCCTCGCTGCTTTCTATGCCGTGTCCTATGGTGTGTCCGAAGTTCAGGATTTTGCGGAGTCCCTTTTCCTTTTCATCCTCTTCCACGACAGATTTTTTGATGTTCAGAGACCGGATAATGATCTCCTCCAGATTGTTTTCAATGTCCTGATTCTCAAAATATTCAAACAATGATCTGTCGGAAGTGAGTGACATTTTGATGGCCTCTGCAAGGCCGTTTGCAATCTGTCTCTGTGGAAGTGTATTCAGAAGATCGGGGTCGATCAGAACTTTTTCAGGCTGATAAAAGGCCCCCACTATATTCTTTACGCCCTCGAAATTGATCGCTGTTTTTCCACCGATGGAAGAGTCGATCTGAGAGAGGAGCGTTGTGGGAATGTTATAGAAGTCAATTCCCCGCATATAGGCAGACGCAGCGAAACCGGACAGGTCACCAACCACGCCGCCGCCAACAGCGATAACGCAATCCTTTCTGGAGATACCATGATCAAGCATGGTTTGGAGAAGCTTTCCGAACATATCCATACTTTTGGAAGCTTCGCCTGACTCTACAGTGCAGATCACACTATCTTTGCATTGTCCGGCAATGCTTTTGCTGTAAGAAGCCGGAACACCTGTATCTGTTACTATAAGTGCCCGTCTGTTCAGATTTAGATATTTGTTTGCTTTTGCAAGTAAGCCACGCTCTACAACGATGTCGTAGCTGTCCTGCCCTAAGTTCATGTGAATGATCATGATCATCCCCCTCATATTTCGGCTTGGGGAGCAAATGTTCCTGCCACTTTCAATCTGTTGCATACCTTGTTGAGTTCATCTATCATTTTTGCTCCATTATCGGTATCAATGGTACCGTCAATCTCAATGTAGAAGTAATACTGCCAGGAATGCTTTTTCAGCGGTCTGCTTCGCAGTGCCGTCATGTTATATCCGTGCTTTCCGATAATATTGATGGCATTTGCAAGAGAACCGACTTCATGCTTTACAGTAAACATCAATACAGAACTGGTGAAGGTGGGAGAGTTTGCCCGGACCTTGGAGAGTACAGCGAACCTTGTGGTGTTTTCGCCGCTTTTGTTGATGTTTGCCTCCAGAACCTTGAGCCCGTAGATTTCAGCGGTCTCCACACTTGCGATTGCCCCCAGTGACAGGTCGTTGGATTCCGCAACCAATCTGGCGGCAACAGCAGTGTTGCTTGCTTCCTCCGCATCAAAACCTTTGAGAGTGATATAGTCATGGCACTGGGCCAGGGCCTGGGGATGACTGGTCACTTTTTTAATATCCTCAATCTTTGCTTCAGGAGCACCAAGGAGGTTCTGATGAATTTCAAGCTCATAGATTCCATTGATAAAGAGACTGCCGGAAAAAATCAGATCCATGGTTTGTCCCACTTCACCGGCGTAACTGTTTTCAATGGGTAGTACGACAACATCACATTCCCCATTGACAACGGAATGATAGGCAGCCTTGAAATCCCTGCAGGAAATCCGGTTGCTCTCAGGGAAAATCCTTCCGGCAGCAATATGGGCAAAGGCTCCTTCGACTCCACTGTAGGCAACCTTCAGACCATTTTGCATCCGGTACTGGTAGGCGCGGGAGATCGACATCAAATGCCTCAGATAATCAATATAATATCCCTTCAGGACATCGTCTTCAATCTGTGCAGTGTTCTTTTCAATCACCGCAGCTTCTCTCTTGGGGTCCAAAATCGGCAGACCGAATTCTTTCTTATGTTCATAGACCATCTCAGCAGCCCTCATTCGCTTTACGAACAACTGTGCCATCTGGGAATCAACTTCGTTTATAATCTTTCTTGCTTCCACTAATTTATCAGACATATTCAGGATTCCTTTCAGATTGATTCTGCAAGATCAAGAATCAGCCGCTCCGTCTTCTCCCAACCGAGGCAGGGATCAGTGATGGACTTGCCGAAGGTGTGTTCTCCGACTCCCTGAGCCCCGTCTTCAAGGTAGCTTTCGATCATCAAACCTTTCACCAGACGTTTGATGTCCGCATTATGATTGCGACTGTAGACAATATCTTTTGCGATACGGATTTGCTCGAGGTACTTCTTGCCGGAGTTATTGTGATTGGTATCCACAATGATCGATGGATTCGAGAGATTGGATTTCTGATAAAGTTCTTCCACTCTCAACAGGTCTTCATAATGGTAGTTTGAAACACTTCTTCCGGTGAAATCAATGTAGCCACGGAGGATAGCGTGGGCATAGGGATTGCCTTCACTGGTTACCTCCCATCCGCGATAGAGGAAAGTATGACTGGATTGTGCCGCCACGATCGAGTTCATCATAACTCCCAGATCGCCGCCGGTGGGGTTTTTCATGCCGACCGGGATACCCAATCCGCTGGCAGTCAGTCTGTGCTGCTGGTTTTCAACCGAACGGGCACCGACTGCAACATAAGAAAGCAGGTCGGAGAGATAGCGGTGATTTTCCGGGTAAAGCATCTCATCCGCGCAGGAGAAATCGTAATCACGCAGGGCAGCCATGTGTAGTTCACGGATGGCAACGATACCCTTGTACATATCAGGGTGCGCTTCCGGGTCAGGCTGATGCAGCATGCCCTTGTAACCCTGCCCGGTTGTTCTTGGCTTGTTGGTGTAGATTCTCGGGATAATGATGATCTTGTCATCAACCTGGTCCGCAATCTTGCGCAGTCTGGAAATGTACTCAAGAACAGGCTCACTGTGATCCGCAGAACAGGGGCCGATCACAAGAAGGAACTTGTCCGATTCTCCGTCAAATACGGCTTTAATACTGGCGTCTCTCTCAGCTTTAACCTGTATCATATGTTCCGTCAAAGGAAACTCTGCTTTTACATCTTTTGGGATAGGGAGCTTTCTATGGAAAGTCATCTGCATGATATTTACCTCTTTTCTTAATAATAGTTTATATACTTCTGGAAAACAAAAAATCCGCTTTCGATCTGCTAAAAAGCATGACGAATGCGGACTGTCCATCTACATGATTCAAAGATTATTTATCATATGAATCCCATAAATGCGGGCAGCCCTTCTCAAAATAATAAAAATAATACTTATTATTCATCATATCAGCTGCCCCCTTCACAATTATTGATTCATACTATAACACGTTAAAGTGAAGAAGTCAATGGATTTTCACAGGATACAGCTATACTGGGAGCCGGATTTATGATATGATGGTATCTGCGGGAAAACATGAAAGAATATACAAGATATAGATGGAGATGAAAAAGGATGATAAAAATACTCTTTGTCTGTCATGGGAATATCTGCAGATCCCCCATGGCAGAATTCATTTTTAAAGATATCGTAGACAAAGAAGGACTGTCCGATTGCTTTCTGATCGAATCTGCAGCCACCAGCAGTGAGGAGGTATGGCGAGGAGTGGGCAACCCTGTATATCCCCCTGCCAAGGCGGAACTGTCCAGACATGGGATCTCCTGTGCCGGAAAGAGAGCCAGGGTCCTGACCAGGGAAGATTATGACCGATATGATTATCTGATCGGTGTGGAAGGCATAAATATCCGCAATATGAAACGGATCCTGGGAGGAGACCCGGAAGGTAAGATCTCTAAGATGATGAGCTATACCCATGAGGGTGGGGATATTGATGATCCCTGGTATACCGGTGATTTCCCCGGGGTCTACGGGCAGATATCCAGGGGATGCAGAGGCCTTCTTGATCATCTGAAAGAGACGGACCAGATCTGAGATCAGTTTAACAGGAGAGTATAACTATGAGAAACCAACTACTTATCGAAGCCAGTCTGGAAGGCAATCCTTTCTTCCGGAAGACCATCAAGACCCTGGGAACCCAGGATGGAGAAGAGATGTTCCCGGATATATTTGAGATCACCACATGCAGTCAGCTGGAGGAATACGAGGAACTTAACGATTTTATCCTGTCCATCACAGGGTTTATGATGGACAGCATCGATCCCTTTGATCTGCTCCTGATTACCGCCTCCAGCGAAGAGAACATTTTAAGGTGGAGCTTGGAGATTCATCTTCAAGGAGATGAGATCAGTATGAGGACCATTGACTGGAAGAACGGCCAGTGCGTCTATCGCCATGACCAATAACATAAGGCAAAAAAATCAGGTCAATCACCTTTGATAAGATGATTGACCTGTATTTCTATTCACTCACTTTCACACAATGCTTTTTGATGGCATCAAAGCTCTCCTGACTGATGACGTGCTCAATCTTACAGGCGTCTTTTTCAGCGATCACCGGATCAACACCCAGGAATTCCAGACATTTGGTAAGGGTCTGATGTCGCTCGTAGATCATCTCTGCGATCGCTCTTCCTTCGTCGGTGAGATAGATGTAACCGGCGTCTGTCACTGTGATATGGTTTTTTTCCCGGAGATTTTTCATGGCGATACTGACACTGGACTTCTTGAAATCCAGCTCATTTGCCACGTCGACCGAACGGACCACAGGAAGCCTGGTACTGAGGATCAGGATCGTTTCGAGATAGTTTTCAGCGGATTCATTATATTTTTCTTTCAATGTATTTCACCTCATAGAATTAGTTAGCATAACAACTGAATCTTACCATGAATCATGGTTTTTTGCAAGAAACAATACATGTAAGAGACATGAAAAAATCGACACATTTTCAGACGACCATGATGGATTTTGCAAGTGTTGCTGACCGGGAATCCAAGTTGCCAGAAAGACTGAAACGTGTTAAGATAATACTACTATAGTTTGAAATATAAGGAGATGCGTTATGACAAAAGTTACAAATGATATCTATTATGTTGGTGTGAATGATCATCAGCTGGATCTTTTTGAAGGCCAGTATATCGTGGAAAACGGTATGGCTTATAACTCTTATGTAGTGATGGATGAGCAGATCACGGTATTTGATACAGTGGATGCCAACTTTGCCGAGGAATGGCTTGCCAATATCGCAGAGGTAGTGGGAGACCGCACTCCGGATTATCTGGTGGTTCAGCATATGGAGCCGGATCATTCTGCCAATATCGGCCATTTTGCAGAGAAATATCCGACGGCCAAGATCGTGGGCAATGCCAAGACATTTACCTATATGAAGCAGTTCTTCGGTAAAGATTTTGCTAATGAGAAGGTTATCGTTAAAGATAATGATACCCTGACAACCGGAGCCCATACCTTTACTTTCGTCTTTGCTCCTATGGTTCACTGGCCGGAAGTTATGCTTACTTATGATTCCACGGACAAAGTATTATTCTCCGCAGATGCATTTGGTAAATTCGGTGCATTGGATGTGGAAGAAGATTGGGCCTGTGAAGCACGCAGGTATTATATCGGTATCGTAGGAAAGTACGGAAGACAGGTTCAGGCTTTGCTTAAGAAGGCTGCAGCTCTCGATATCGCCATTATCTGTCCTCTGCATGGTCCGATCCTGAAAGAGAATCTGGGATACTATCTTGACCTTTATAATACATGGTCCTCCTATGGCACAGAGACAGAAGGTACCATGATCGCCTACACATCCGTCTATGGCAATACCAAGAAGGCAGTGGAACTGCTGGCTGCCAAGCTGGAAGAAGAGGGCTGTCCGAAAGTGGCAGTGAATGACCTGGCCAGAGAAGATATGGCAGAGTGTGTGGAAGATGCCTTCCGTTATGGCAAGGTGGTCTTCGCAACCACAACCTACAATGGAGATATCTTCCCCTTCATGAAACAGTTCCTGGATCATCTGACCGAGAGAGATTTCCAGAACCGCAAGGTTGCTTTTATCGAGAACGGAACCTGGGCACCTACAGCTGCCAGGATTATGAAAGCACGTTTTGAGAAGAGCAAAAACATCGAATATGCTGAGACTACCGTAACCATCAAGTCCGCCATGACTGAGGAGAACAAAGAGCAGATCGCAGCATTAGCCAAAGAAATGAAATAAATCATTTAACCAGAAAATCAGTGAAAAAGCAGAGTAGGGACCAGATCCTTACTCTGCTTATTTTGTCTTATATCTGCTTTTCTTTTTCTCTTTATTTTTCTGCAGGAAGATTGCATTGATCAAGGATATGACATATTTCCTGCCTTGATCCAGGGAGTCTGCTCCGGGAAACAGATCATCAAAATTCAGGAAGCTTTCTCTGTCTGTGTAACTCTTGCGGTAGGAAGGAAAGGATGACTCCTCCGGAACCTCCACGACAAATCCGTAGGCTTTCCCCGGCTTGGGAAGGGGAAGAAAGACGCTGTCCATGGGGTAGTAGCAATTCTCCGGAGCTGCCTTACATCGGTGTTCTTTCTCCACATAAGCCCCCACACTTTTATGGACGGCCCTGTCTTCAGATGGAAGGTAATAGTAGTTTTTATAATCTTTGTAGAAATGATACAATTTCCCCTCGTGAACAGGAACGGTCACAGACAGCCGGTTATCGGTCATTTCTGCTCTTGCAAGGTCCGTCTCCAGGAACCATGAGCCCGGCAAGGAATGCTCTGTCCTGCACAGGAAGCAGAGTGCAGTCTGATTCCGAAAAGTCTTCTCTTCCAGTGACTCTATGGTAAAGTGACCCTCCTTTAGCTGGTGCAGTGCCAGAAGGACCGGGAGAGAGGCCAGGTAGCGGACATCTTCCCTGTTGTGCAATAATAGAAGATGCAGTAAGCTTTCCTTCTTTGTTTTCAGATAATCCCGGTATACAGAGATCATTTCTCCCCCGCTGCAGACGTCTTCTCTGTCGATGCCGATATATTTCTCCAGAGACTTCTGGGTGGCTCTTCCTCCGGGGAACAGAGGGGTAAAGCCACGGATCATCTGATAGAGATCCAGCGAAGGGGCCCGGTCGATGGCAGGACAAAATTTCTTCTCGGAAGACAGTTCATTATAATAAAAATGAGCTCTTAGGAAGGGCAGGTCAAAATTCTCCCCGTTGAATGTCACCAGGGTGACGGGACGGGACGAGAGAAAGGATTCCATCT
>CAMNGO010000061.1 GCA_946538445.1 uncultured Lachnospiraceae bacterium | reverse complement strand
TTCCGGCGAGTACGACTTAAACAACAACAACTGGACCACCGTTGCAAATGGTGACCCCACAGAATACATGGCTAACTGGTACGGCAAATCTGAAGCAAACTACTGTGGATATCAGAACGATGAGTACGATGCATTATATGAAAAACTTACAGAGACATCTGATAAAGATGCACGTGCAGAGCTCTTCCAGCAGATGCAGCAGATTCTGGTTGATGATGCGGTTGCAGTCATTGACGGATATTACAACAGCTCCATGATCTACTCTAAGAATGTCGGATATGCTCACATTCATACTGCAGATTACTACTGGTTGAGCACTGAGATTACACCTGCACAATAAGAGGAGTCTGTGTAAATATACATTATCAAAGAGTACTGAACAGATGACAATACTTATTTGATATGATTAAGAAGGGAGGGTTCAGTAATATACTGTTCCCTCCCTGCGTTTTTCGTTAAAAAGTATCATAGTATTATTTATGGAAAGAGAGGAGATATTTCTTGAGTAAGAAACAATTAATCTCCAGAATTATTCAGATAGTAGTTGTACTGATCGGAATCAGTTTTCTGACATTTTTGCTCACTTATGTATCACCAGGGGATCCTGTCCGACATATGTACATTGCATCCGGACAGGTGCCGGATGAGGTTACCATAGCCAGGGTCCGTGAGGAGATGGGATTGAATGATCCGTTCTTTACTCAGTATATACGGTGGGCCGGCAACTGCTTACATGGTGATTTTGGTGAATCTTATATGCTTCATAAGCCGGTTGTTACCTTACTTCTGACCCGTTTGCCGGCAACTTTGAAGCTGACTGTTTTTTCAGTGATCATGATGCTGATCCTGGCGGTTCCTCTGGGGATGCTGTCGGCAGTGTACAAAGATTCCTGGATTGACTATTTGTGCAGGGGCATTACCTTTCTTGGAGTTTCATTGCCCAATTTCTGGGTTGGACTTATGTTAATGCTTCTGTTTTGTGTGAAAATATCTATCTTCCCCGTTGTCTCTTCGGGCGGAGACTTTAAAAGCATGGTATTGCCTTCTCTGACCCTGGCAATTGCCATGTCTTCAAAATATACCCGACAGGTCCGGACGGCCGTACTGGAAGAACTGTCTTCTGACTATGTGATTGGAGCGGAGGCAAGAGGCGTGAAATTCTGGAAGATTTTGTGGTTCCATGTGTTCCCTAATTCCCTTCTTCCTCTGATCACCATGCTGGGTCTGTCCATCGGGTCTTTGCTGGGTGGTACCTCTGTAGTTGAAGTAATATTCTCTTATCCGGGACTTGGCAATCTTGCGGTCTCAGCGATCACTTCCTGTGATTATTATCTGATACAGGGATATGTATTATGGATTGCGGTAATCTATATGGTCATCAACCTCTTGGTTGATTTGTCTTATTATTTCATTGATCCGCGCATGAGATTGTCGAGGTGATAGGATGAAAAAACAGAATTTCTTTTTGAAAAATAAAACATTCACGATATTTTTAATCCTGGCAATATTGATTGTGCTGACGGCAATCTTTGCCCCGATTGTATCCGGAGGAGTTGATCCCACTGCAGGAGATCTCTCCCAGGCGATACAGCCTCCTAGTTCTTCCCATATCTTTGGTACTGATAAAATGGGAAGAGACATCTATGCCCGCGTCATCTACGGTTCAAGGGTTTCCCTGGTGGCATCCTTCTCAATTGTTTTTCTTGTATTTGCAGTTGGTATGGTGCTCGGTATCCTTGCCGGATATTTTGGCGGAATTGTGGATACCATAATCATGCGTATTGCAGATATGATGCTGGCTTTCCCGGGTCTGGTTCTTGCCCTGGCAGTAGCCGGTATCATGGGAGCCAGTGTCAGAAACGCCATCCTGGCCATTGCGCTGGTAACCTGGCCGAAATATGCACGTCTGGCACGAAGCCTTGTCATGAAGATTCGTCACAGGGATTATGTGGAAGCAGCCGTCGTCACCGGATCCAAAACGACCTACATGCTGACTAAATATATGCTGCCCAATGCCTTGCCGACGCTGGTTATTACAGCGGCTACAGATATCGGCAGTATGATGCTGGAACTTGCAGCTCTTTCCTTCCTGGGATTTGGAGCAGTGCCTCCTACTCCGGAATGGGGTTTGATGCTTAGTGAGGGACGTGCTTATATGCAGTCTGCACCGTGGCTTATGGTATTTCCCGGTCTTGCGATCTTTGTGACAGTTGTAGTCTTTAATATGCTGGGAGACAGCCTTCGCGATATCCTGGATCCAAAGAATGAATAAGGAGGAGATGAAGATATGGCTTTATTATTAGAGATTAAAAATGCTACCATCTCCTACGGTACCCGGGAGATTGTAAAAGACTTTAATCTGACCATGGAAGAGGGTCAGATATGCAGTATTGTCGGAGAATCCGGCAGTGGTAAAACAACAGTGATCCGCGCGGCCTTGGGTTTATTGGCCAGAGGCGGTAAAGTGACGAAAGGGGAGATACTCTTTAACGGACAATCACTGTTAAATAAAACAGCAGACGAGTGGAGAGAACTTCGCGGAACAGAGATCTCCATGATATTCCAGGATTCCGGTGCCATGATGAATCCCACCAGGAAGATTGGCTCTTCTTATGTGGAGTATATTCAGACCCATGATAAAGGAATCTCCAAAAAAGATGCCTGGGACAAAGCGGTAAGGATGCTGGAACGCATGAGACTTCCCAGTGGAGATAATATCATGCGCAGCTATCCCTTCCAGTTATCCGGAGGTATGAGACAACGTGTGGGAATCGCCATGGGTATGACTTACGAGCCGAAATTATTGCTGGCAGATGAACCCACAAGTGCTCTGGATGTGACTACACAGGCACAGATTATACGCCAGTTTATGGAACTGCGGGATGACTTTGGTACCAGTATCATCATAGTTACCCACAATCTTGGAGTGGCTGCCTATATGGCAGATTACCTGATTGTGATGAAAAACGGTATTATTGAAGATGAAGGGACCCGTGAACAGATTCTTAAAGTATCCGAGAACCCTTATACTAAGATGCTTTTAGAGGCAGTCCCATCTTTAGGAGGTGTGCGTTATGTTTGATGAGAAAGATATGATTCTGGAAGCAAAGCATGTCACCAGAAGATTTCCGGCTGCAGGCAACCGCACTCTCCTGGCTTGTAATGATGTGAATCTTAAAATGTATAAAGGAAAAACCCTTGGACTAGTAGGCGAATCCGGATGTGGAAAAAGTACCTTTATGCGTTTTCTGGTTGCCCTGGACAAACCATCCGAGGGTGAAATCTTCTACAGGGGTAAGGATATTACAAAGCTGAAGGGAGAAGAATTAAGGCAGAACCGTCAGAATATCCAGATGGTTTTCCAGGATCCTTCCGGTTCCTTTAACCCAAAGATGAAGATCAGGGATATCATTTGTGAACCCTTACTTAATTTTAATAAAATTAAACCTTCTGAGAAGGATGCCACTGCCAGAAAATTTCTTAAAATGGTAGATCTTCCGGAGGATTTTTCGGACAGATACCCTCATAATATGAGTGGCGGTCAGCGTCAGCGTGTGGCTATCGCTAGAGCAATCGCTCTGGAACCGGAAATCATCGTGATGGATGAGGCTACATCTGCACTGGATGTATCTGTACAGAAGACAATTATCGAACTGATCGTTAATCTTCAGAAGGAGAAGAATATCTCAATTGGTTTCATCTGCCATGACCTTGGCTTAATCCAGTCATTCGCTCATCAGATTGCTGTAATGTATCTTGGAAATATCGTTGAGGTGATGCCGGGTGATCAGATTGAAAAATATGCCAAACATCCCTATACAAAAGCCCTGCTTGGTGCGATCTTCGATCTGAATATGGATTTCTCCAAAAAAATCGAAAGTATAGAGAGTGAAGCACCTAGCCCTTTGGATGTTCCCCCGGGATGTCCTTTCCAGGACCGTTGCGATCATTGTAGTGATAGATGCAGGAAAGAGCATCCGAAACTGGTGGATCTGGAAGAGGGACATCAGGTGGCTTGTCACATGTTTGCATAGTCTATTTTAATAAATGGGGAATAATATGAAAAAAATTATAGCTTTTTTATTGGCATTCTTATGTGCTTTCGGGTTGATAGCATGCAGCCAGAAGGCAGGTCCTGATAACGGAGAAGCTGAGGTAGAGACCGTGGAGGGAGCAGATGCTTATAAAATCGGTGTCATCGTCTACAATCTTTCCGATGAAGAAGTGTCGGCTTTCCGGTCTTATCTGGAGGATTATATAGCAGAAGTATTCCCGGGCATTACTTTTATCTATTCTGAGAGCATAACTGATGAAGAACAGGAACTGGCATTTATCAAGGAAGCATGCGCAGAAGGTGTCAGCGGATTCCTTTCTTTCCTATCCCAGGATCTGAAAAAAGAAGTGGAACTGTGTGCACAGAATAAGGTCTATTACATGTTGGCTTCCGGTTCGGTTTCCGACGAGGATTTTGCTGCTGTGGAGGATAATCCTTACTTTATCGGAGCAGTAGGACCCGGAAAGGATCTGGAATATAATGCAGGGTATGATATGGCCTCCTACTTTACTGCAGAGCAGTATAGTGACGATTACTTTATCTTAAGCGGAGGTGCCGGTATCGGTAACGAGATGCACCTCCAGAGAACAATAGGTATTCTGGACAGGCTTCAGGAGGACTATGGTGTGACCTTTGATCAGCCTTCAGAGACGATCGCCCTATCTCAGGAACCGGTTCATCTCTTGGCCGGAAATCTCAATGTATGTGTGACTCCCGGCTACATTTCCCGGGATGAATTCTATGAAACAGCCAGGAAAGAATATGAGAAAGATCAATATGGTGCAGTACTGTCTGTTCTTCCCATCGCAAAGATGGCGGATGAGCTGAAGAGTGCTCATCTGGGGGTTGTAGATTGCTACAGCACCACCAATCTTCAGCTTTTTAACAGGGGAGAATTATGCTATGTTGCAGGGAAGTATTCTTCTATCATAGGACCTTCTTTTGCAGCTATGTATAATGCGGTGACAGGTTATGCGGAAGACTTCCGTGATAATGGAAAAGCTTTCCGGATCACCCAGGGATTCTGGTATTCTGCTGACCTGGATGATTATATCGAGAAATATGCCCTGGCCAACAGTGTGGTAAAGAACGCATACAATTATGATGATCTTGGCAAAGTATGTAAAGTTTTCAATCCTGATGCGACCCTGCAGGATCTGAAGGACCTTATCTCTGCTTATGGATATGAGGATGCTCTGAAAAGAAGAGGGCAGTAGGTTATCCGTCTGATAAGGAGGAGAATTATTGAAAGAAACAGTAGCCTTTGGAGGAATCTCTGCAGAACAGGGAATGAAAAATACAGGATGGACAGCGGTACCCGGAACAGATGTAAAATTCCCGGTTACGGTTA
The DNA here is from genome assembly GCA_946538445.1 of uncultured Lachnospiraceae bacterium. GTDB lineage: Bacteria > Bacillota > Clostridia > Lachnospirales > Lachnospiraceae > Anaerobutyricum. The sequence goes on along the minus strand of CAMNGO010000061.1, from coordinate 4,500 downwards.
TCAACGGCGAGAAGGAAGGTAAGACAGTCCTGATCACTTCAGCTATTCATGGCTGTGAGTATCCATCCATTGAAGCTGTCTTCCAGCTGGCTGAGAGCCTGAATCCCGGGGAGATAAGCGGACAGATTGTAATCATCAATCCGGTGAATGTTGATGCTTTTATCAACCGTCGTCCTTATATAGTTCCTTCCGATGGGAAAAATCTGAACCGTCTCTTTCCTCCGGATCCAAATGGGACTACCGGTGATAAGATGGCCTGGGTTCTGGCAGAGGAATTCATAAAAAAAGTGGATTTCCACATCGATACCCACGGTGGCGATATCCCGGAAACTCAGCCTTCCTATGTTTATTATCCCGGTATCAGTGAAGATGAAGATGCTCTGAGGATTTCCGAGGAAGCGGCAAAATATGTTATTCATGCCAAATATATGATCCGTTCCCAGGCGACCAACCATGCTTATACATATTCCGGCATCATGGGAGTTCCTTCCCTGGAACTGGAACTTGGAGAGTGTACCAAGTGGTCAGTGGACGAGGTGGAAGACTACAAGGAAAACATTCTCAATGTTCTTAAATTCCTTAAGGTTTATCCCGGAGATCCCATTCTTCCATCAGAAGATCAAAGAGCGAAAAGGATAACGGAAGGTGTCTACCTGGATGCGGATTACAGTGGACGCTGGTACCCATTGGTAGGACGGGATGACAAAGTCAAAAAAGGACAGAAGATCGGATACATCAAAGATCTGTTCGGAAATGTTCTTATAGAGTATTTCGCAGAATTTGATGCGGAGGTTCTAATGGTAGTCGCTACCTTGGCCATAAAAAAAGGTGATCCTGTTATAGCTTACGGAAGGTAAGATAAACGGATTGCATGAAACAGAAAAGAGGATAATATGAGTTTTACATTATGTAATCTTACAGTGGAAAAAGGACAGAAAATCCAGGGCTATCTGGACTTGCCTTTCACGGAGGAGGATAAACTTCCCTGTACATTGATCTATGGGCAGGAGGATGGACCTACCGTTCTGGTGGACGGGGGAATTCATAATGCCGAGTATGTAGGCATAGAATGCGTTACCGGCCTTGGAAAAATGCTGGAACCTTCTGATATAAAAGGCATCCTTATCATGATCCACCTGGTTAATGTAAATGGATTCAAAGAACGTACTGTCAGTCTTTCCGCTGCCGACGGTAAGAACCTGAACCGGGTATTCCCGGGTAATCCTGACGGGACCTACACGGATAAACTGGCCTACTTTATGGAAAAAGAACTTTTCTCTCGGATTGATTACTACATTGATGTCCATAACGGAGATTGGTTCGAAGATCTGTCTCCTTTTATCTACTGCGTAGGAAACGGAAGCCAGGAGACGACGGACAAGGCTGTAGAAATGGCCAAAGCTGCGGATGTTCCTTACTATGTAATCTCAAAGAGTAAACAGGGGGGAGCATACAATCGGGCAGGTGTACTGGGCATACCGTCTGTTCTTTTGGAGAGAGGATGTTATGGTCTGTGGAGTCCGGAGGAAGTCATGGCTTCTCAGAAGGATGTCAGGAACATCCTGAGGGTAATCGGCTCTCTGGAGTCAGATCGCTTCATAAACGACCGACAGAATCAGATACCGAAGCACATGACACATGCTCATTATATCGATTCCGGACAAACCGGCTGCTGGTTCCCTCAGAAGAGAGCCGGGCAGGTCGTGGCAGCAGGAGAACTTATTGGTGTGATGAAAGATTTCTTTGGGAATACCATCGAGGAAGTCAGACTGGAAGAGGCAAGCATTATTCTGTATCAGACGGTCTCTTATTCCGTACCCAAAGACACACCGCTGATTGCTTACGGGCATTATGCGGAGTGCGTGGAAAACCATGTTCACCATCATCACGATCACGAAGGTGCTGTGGTTGATAACCTGGATGAACTTCATGAGTCCAGCGTGACAGCACCGGCCTTAAGTGTATCGAAAATTGTTCCTGTGGATGAGTTAATAGGAAACGATTAAAATAATGTTTAATCGTCTATTGACAAGATAAAATATTTATACTATAATAAAATCACAATTAAACAAACGTTTAATTGATGCCATATTAATAATACATAATATGATGCCAAAGTATAAATCTAATAACATATTTATTTTAAAGAAAGAGGTACTAAAATGAAAAAGACTTACAAGATCGATGTTGACTGTGCTAACTGTGCAAACCTTATGGAAGATGCAACCAAGAAGGTAGCTGGTGTTGCTGACTGTACCGTAAACTTCATGACATTAAAGATGATCGTGAACTTTGAAGAAGGTGCTGATCCTAAGGCCGTTATGCCGGAAGTAGTAAAAGCCTGCAAGAAAGTAGAACCGGACTGTGAAGTATTTCTTAAATAATTGACAGATCCAGATTGCCGTATACCGCTACCAGACAGAGGATAGATGAAGATTTACTTTCTCCTTAAATAATGATTTGGAATCTCCTTCCACACAGATAGAAAATCGATCCTGCTGATTATTGGCCGGTATACGGCATTTTCAATTTGACAATAAACCATGAATTGGAGATTGATGATATTATGAATAAAAAACAGAAAAAGATGCTGATCCGTATTCTGGTGACAGCGGTACTTCTTATCGCCCTGGAACTTCTTCGCAGATTTATCCCGGGAAATGATATGCAGAAAGTATTGATTCTGTTCGTTTTATACCTTGTTCCTTATCTCATCATTGGACATGATATATTGAGAAAAGCCTGGAAGGGAATTCGTAACGGGCAGATATTTGATGAGAGTTTTCTGATGGCTGTGGCTACAGTCGGCGCATTTCTCATCGCAGTAATTGAAAAAACAGGAGATTTCACAGAAGCTGTTGCAGTTATGTTATTCTATCAGATCGGTGAGTGGTTCCAGAGCTATGCAGTTGGAAAGAGCCGTGGCAATATCAGTGAACTGATGGATATCCGTCCGGATTATGCAAACATCGAAGTGGACGGACAACTGGAGCAGGTGGATCCCGATGAAGTAGAGATCGGTTCCATCATCGTCGTGCAGCCAGGTGAGAAAGTTCCTATTGACGGCGTGGTTGTGGAAGGTACTTCCAGTTTGAACACCTCCGCTCTTACCGGTGAGAGTCTTCCTCGTGAAATCAACCCCGGAGATGATGTCCAGTCCGGCTGCATCAACTTGTCCGGTGTTCTGAAAGTTAAGACCACCACAGAGTTCGGGGAATCCACCGTATCCAAGATCCTGGATCTTGTGGAAAACGCAAGTTCCAGAAAATCAAAATCAGAAGATTTTATCAGCAAATTTGCCAAGGTATATACTCCGGCAGTCTGTGCCGGTGCTCTTGCTCTTGCCATACTTCCTCCTATCGTTATCCTGATCGGACATCTGGGTTACGAGGGTACTGTGGTTGACATGTGGCTGAGCTGGGTATACAGGGCACTTACCTTCCTGGTAATCAGCTGTCCTTGTGCGCTGGTTATCAGTATCCCGCTTTCCTTCTTTGCCGGTATCGGCGGAGCCAGCAACCAGGGTGTCCTGGTGAAAGGATCCAACTATCTTGAGACCCTTTCTCAGGCCAAATATGTTGTATTTGATAAGACAGGTACATTGACAAGAGGTGTCTTCGAAGTAAATGCGGTTCATCATAACGAGATCGACCAGATGAAGTTGCTGGAATATGCCGCTTATACAGAGAGTGCTTCCTCCCATCCGATTGCCAAGAGTATCCTGACTGCCTATGGCCAGCCTCTGGACCGCAGTCGTGTAACTGATATCCAGGAAATCAGCGGCCATGGTATCACGGCAGTTGTGGATGGACACGAAGTAGCTGCAGGTAATGATAAACTCATGACCAGGATGGGTCTGACTGCCATTCACTGCCACCATGTGGGAACTATCATCCATATGGCCATCGATGGAGCCTATGCAGGTCATATCGTCATATCTGACGCCATTAAGGAGCATTCCAAGGAAGCAATCTCCGAGCTGAAGAAAGCCGGAGTAAAGAAGACGATCATGCTGACCGGAGATGCCAAACCTGTGGCTGATGCAGTGGCAACGGAACTTGGCATTGACGAAGTATATAGTGAACTTCTTCCTGCAGATAAGGTAAACAAGGTAGAAGAGATTATTCTTACCAAGAATGAAAATGATAAACTTGCCTTTGTGGGTGACGGAATCAATGATGCTCCTGTATTATCCCGTGCCGATATCGGTATCGCCATGGGAGCCATGGGGTCTGATGCCGCCATCGAGGCAGCTGACGTAGTTCTTATGGACGATGATCCATTGAAGATCTCCAAGGCAATCAAGATTTCCAGAAAATGTCTGCGTATCGTAAAACAGAATATCTGGTTTGCCATCGGCGTGAAGCTGATCTGTCTTGCCCTGGGTGCTGTGGGTATTGCCAGCATGTGGCTCGCTATCCTTGCTGACGTAGGCGTTATGATCATCGCTATCCTGAATGCTATCCGCGCATTGTTTGTAAAAAATCTATAATTAAAATC
>CAMNGO010000060.1 GCA_946538445.1 uncultured Lachnospiraceae bacterium | reverse complement strand
AGGGTATAGGGGGTCAGACCCCATTAAGGGGTCTGACCCCCTATACCCTTATACCCCTATACTTAATACCCCTTCAAAAACACACTTTTTTCACAGAATGAATATATTTTGTTCAAAATCATCCTGTAAAGTACTGTTCAAAGCAACTGATGGGAGAGCAAAAAGCATTACTCTTTAATGAAGTAATGATGGATAGAAGAAAGGATGATTTTCATGAGAAAAACATACGTAGCATTAGCAATGGGAATCGTATTGAGTACATCCCTGTTTACAGGGTGCATGAATACCTCAACAGATAGCCAGACTTCTACAGAAGCAGTATCTGAGAATACAGTTTACGGACAGATAGAATCGATCTCAGATGATGGAACAATCACTTTGGAGTTGGGTACTTTGAAGGAAAAACCGGAGAAACCGGATGACCCCAACAACCAATCAGATACCAACAACCAATCAGATACCGACAACCAATCAGGCACCAATGATCAAACAGATTCCGATAACCAGCAGGCGCAAAAACCGGATGGCGAAGAGTTTTCTATGCTGGACCTGACCGGTGAAACCATGGAGATTACGGTGACAGATGACACCACGATAACCAGGGAGTCTATGGGAGGCAATGACGGAAACTTCCAGCCGCCAAGTGGAGCCCCCGATGGACAGAGACCGGATGGACCGCCACCAAGCGGTGCTCCCGATAACCAAGCTTCTGATAACCAGGCTCCCGAAGGTCAACCATCTGACAACCAATCATCAGATAACCAGGATTCCAAGCCGGATAATAACCAGAACCAGGAAAACCAGTCCTCAACTGACACTTTTACTGTCGATGATCTCTCCCAGGGAGATACTATCTCTGTAGAGACCGATGATCAGGGAAATGTTACTGAGATCACGGTCATAGGTCCGAAAGGCGGCCCTGGCAGTAACGGCCAGAATGGCGGCCCCGGATCCGGTAATCAGGCCCAGGGAGTGGACAGCTATACAGCTGTAACTGAATATACAGAAGACACACAGACAGATGGCGAGACCTATGAATCCACCGGTACAGATGAGAATGCCGTATTGGTTTCCAATGGGGCCACGGTCACTTTAGATAACGCAACTGTTACAAGACAATCCTCCGACAGTACCGGCGGGGACAATGCCAGCTTCTATGGAGTAGGGGCAGCGGTCCTTACCACAGATGGAACCACCACCATCAACAATGCGAAGATTACCACAGATTCCAAAGGCGGCGCAGGCGTATTTGCTTACGGAGACGGCGTGGTTTACGTCAGCGACAGTGAAATCACTACAACACAGGATACTTCAGGCGGCATCCATGTAGCAGGAGGAGGCACATTGAATGCCAGCAATCTCCAGGTGGAGACCAACGGCGAATCCTCAGCAGCCATCCGAAGCGACCGAGGAGGCGGCACCATGACAGTAGATGGCGGAACCTACACCTCCAACGGCACCGGATCTCCTGCTGTTTACACTACAGCAGATATCACAGTGAAGAACGCCACTCTGACTGCCACCAATTCCGAAGCAGTCTGTATCGAAGGTAAAAACAGCCTGGTTCTAACAGACGTGGATCTGACAGGAAATATGCCGGAAAATGAACAGAATGACTGTACCTGGAACGTAATTCTCTACCAGAGCATGTCCGGCGACTCCGAAGAAGGCAACGCCACATTTTCCATGAAAGACGGCAGCCTGACAGCGAAAAACGGCGGTATGTTCTACACCACCAACACGGAATCCACCTTCAGCCTGGAAAACGTGGACATCACATACGCAGATGAAAACGACTTCTTCCTGAAAGTCACCGGCAACAGCAATGCCAGAGGCTGGGGCTCCGCAGGAGAAAATGGAGCGAAATGCACATTTACAGCAACAGACCAGAAGATGGAAGGCGACATTATCTGGGATTCCATCAGCACCCTGGATTTCGTCATGAACGGCAAATCAACCCTCACCGGAGCCATCCTGGACGACGAATCCAACGCAGGCAACGGCGGAGACGGATACTGCAACCTCACCATCACACAGAACTCCACCTGGGTTGTCACCGGCGACAGCACCCTGACCAGCCTTACCAACCAGGGAACCATCGTGGATGAAAACGGAAAAACTGTGACCATTCAAGGAACAGACGGCACAACCTATGTACAAGGAGACAGCGACTTAACAATAACGACTGCATCCTACCAATCATAATTAATATATGTGGGGGGTCAGACCCCATAAGGGGTCTGACCCCCTACCTACATTACCTAAAATATAAAAAATTCAAAAGTACATAATTAAGGTCGGAAAGAGCATGAACCATGTTGAAAAAACATGGACGGGTTGATAGAATGTATCTACAGGTTTATGATCTTCAGATCGTTGGGTTTCCGTATGGGGGTAAGGAATCCCAGCATGGTTTTAGATAGAATGAGGCCGTCACGGAAGTGGCGGCCTTATTACATTTAAAAAGTACCTAAAAAGTACCATTTTCTTGACGATTATGGTATTATTTATAAGGAGCATTCTGTCATTTTTTACACTTAAACCAACTCTGTAGATGCATTGCACATCAGATGCATTATACATTCACTTAAATACATCGTATCAACAAGGGGGGATATAAATGGATAAAGAGATTTTGAAAGAACCCGGCTATGTGGAGGAGTTGCTAAAGATCATACGAAGCGACCTGTCCAAGGACGAATTGTTGGATCGATTGGACGATTACCACGACAATGATATCGCCGGTGCTTTGGAGCAGTTATCCCGTGAAGAGCGCCAGAAACTGTACCCCATCTTAGGCATGTCCAGAGTGGCTGAAATCTTCGTATTCATTGAGGATCCGGAAGTCTATCTCCAGGATTTTTCCCTGGAGGACCAGGCGCGACTGATCTCCGACATGGACTCGGACGATGCCGTAGATATCCTGGAGGAAATGGATGACTCTACCCAGGAAAAACTGGTGAAGATGCTGGATGCCGAGGCGGGGCGTGACATCAAGCTGATCTTGTCCTACGACGAGGAAGAGATCGGTAGCGTCATGACCACCAATTATATCGTCATTCACCGATATCTTACCGTCCGCCAGGCCATGCATGAGCTGATCAAGCAGGCCGGGGATAATGATAACATTTCCACCATCTACGTGCTGGATGGCAAGGACTGTTTCTATGGTGCCATCGACCTGAAGGATCTGATCATCGCCAGGGAGAGAGACAACCTGGAGGACATCATATCCACATCCTACCCCTATGTCTATGATCACGAGCTGATCAGCAACTGTATCGAACGTATCAAGGACTACGAAGAGGATTCCATTCCCGTACTGTCTGAGGAAGGCCAGATCGTGGGTATCGTGACCGCCCAGGATATCATCGAAGTAGTGGATGATGAGATGGGTGATGACTACGCCAAGCTGGCCGGTCTGACCGCGGAGGAAGATCTGAAGGAGACCACGGTGGAGAGTATGAAGAAACGTCTCCCCTGGCTGGTCATCCTGCTCTTCCTGGGCATGGCGGTCTCCTCGGTGGTGGGTGTATTTGAGGCGGTGGTTGCTGTTTTGCCCATCGTCATCTGCTTCCAGTCTCTTATTCTGGACATGGCAGGAAATGTAGGGACCCAGTCCCTGGCTGTGACGATCCGTGTCCTCATGGACGAGAATCTTACCGGCAGACAGAAGGTCGGCCTGGTGTTTAAAGAGATGCGCGTGGGATTATCCAACGGATTATTCCTGGGTTTCCTGGCATTTTTCTTCATCGGCCTTTACATTTACTTCTTTAAAAACAATACCCTCTTGCACGCATTTATGATATCAGGATGTGTGGGATTCTCCCTCATGGTTGCCATGGTCATCTCCAGTGTGGTCGGCACCCTGATCCCCATGTTCTTCCACCAGATCAAGGTGGACCCGGCAGTGGCCTCCGGTCCCCTGATCACCACGGTAAATGACCTGGTTGCCGTGGTCACTTATTACGGCCTTGCCTGGATATTACTGATAAATGTGATGAAGATCGTGTAACTGACAACGCACCCGGCGCAGCCTTTATCAGATGGAATCTGATGAAATATATGATAAGTGAGTGAGATAATTATGAAGATTGAATTGAAAGACCGGATTTTAGTAATTGAACTTGAGGGCAGGATCGATACTAATAATTCAGCAAAGGTTGAGCAGGAGATCCTTGCCGGCTGTGCAGGATTGGATTATGACGGCATGATACTGGATGCAGACAAATTGGAATATGTCTCCAGTTCCGGCTTGCGTGTCATACTTCGCCTGCGGAAGAAATGCAGCCAGATAAAGATCATCAATGCATCAAGTGAAGTCTATGATATCCTGGAGATGACAGGATTTACCATGATGATGCCTGTGGAGAAAGCTTATCGCCACCTGTCTGTGGACGGGTGTGAGGTGATCGGTGCCGGGGCAAAGGGGAGAGTCTACCGTCTGGACCAGGAGACCATCATCAAGGTTTATATGAACCCCGACAGTCTGGCGGATATCCACAAAGAGCGGGAGCTGGCCCGGACTGCCTTTGTCCTCGGTGTACCTACGGCCATATCTTACGATGTGGTGAAGGTGGGGGACTATTTCGGGTCCGTATTTGAACTGCTCAATGCCGAGTCATTTTCGGAGATCATGTCCAAAGACCCCTCCCGGATGGATGAATGTGTAGGCCGTTCCATCGACTTATTAAAGATCGTTCATGGTACCCAGGTGGATGAGAGTAATATCCCGGACATGAAGTGGAGAGTTCTGGGCTGGGCAGATATGATCGAGGGTTATCTGTCGGAAGAAAAGATTAAGAAACTGAAGAGGATCCTCACGGACATCCCCGACAGTCATACCATGCTCCACGGAGACTTCCAGCTTAACAACATCATGCAGCAGGGAGGAGAAACCCTGCTCATCGACATGGACACCCTCTGCCATGGAGATCCCATCTTCGAACTGGCAAATATGTTTGCCGCCTACGTGGGATTTGCGGAGAACTGCCCCGGGGAAACCATGGAATTCTTCGGGCTCCCGGAGGAGACCTGTGAAGAATTCTGGAAGAAATCCCTGGCTCTGTATCTGGGCTACCCCCTGGATCAGCAGGATGCCCCATCCGTTCGGACCGTCGTCCGGGAAGCAGAAAATAAAGTGAAAGTAGTCGGTTATACCAGACTCTTGAAATGGACGATCTCCCATCAGCTCAACAAGACAGAGGAAGAGCGGAAGAGAATGGATCAATATAAAGCAGAACTGCTGGAAGCCCTGGACAGTGTCGAAGACTTGATACTACCATCGAAGTAAAACAGTATGGCTCCATGGCATCAACCCGGCATCCCCCATAAGCCGAAGCCATGGAAAATGGATAGGAGGAGATTAACATGGGCAACATATGTAAAAGTGTTGACGAACTGATTGGCAATACCCCCTTGCTGGAGGTATGTAATATAGAAGAAGAACTGGGCCTGGAAGCCAGGATCCTGGTGAAGATAGAATATTTTAACCCCGCCGGCAGCGTGAAGGACCGCGTGGCCAGGTCCATGATCCACGATGCAGAGCAGAAAGGTCTGCTGGAGGAGGGTTCAGTGATCATCGAACCCACTTCTGGAAATACCGGAATCGGTCTGGCATCCCTCTGTGCTTCCAAAGGATACCAGCTGATCCTTACCATGCCGGAAACCATGAGTGTGGAACGCAGAAATATCCTGAAAGCCTACGGCGCCAAGATCGTGCTCACCGACGGCAAGAGAGGGATGACCGGAGCCATCGAAAAGGCGGAGGAACTGGCTGCAGAGTATGAAAACAGCTTTATCCCCGGCCAGTTTGTGAATCCGGCCAACGCGGCCGCCCACAGGGAGACCACAGGTCCGGAGATCTGGAAAGATACCGACGGCCAGGTGGATATCTTCATCGCCGGTGTTGGCACCGGTGGAACCCTGACGGGTGTCGGGGAATACCTGAAAGCCCAGAAGGCCGGGGTGAAGATTGTTGCTCTCGAGCCGGACACTTCCCCTGTATTATCCGAAGGGAAAGCAGGCCCTCATGGTATCCAGGGTATCGGAGCCGGCTTCGTGCCGGAGATCCTGAATACAGGCATCTATGATGAGATCTTCTGCGCAAAGGTGGAAGACGCTTACGCAGCAGCAAAACTCCTGGCCACCAGAGAAGGAATCCTGGTGGGCATCTCCGCCGGCGCTGCCCTCCACGGGGCCATCGAGCTGGCAAAACGCCCGGAAAATCAGGGCAAGATGATCGTAGCATTACTCCCGGACTCCGGAGACCGCTATTATTCGACCCCGCTATTTACTGAGTAAGATACAGAATAAGATAAAGGAGGAACCCAAAATCACCCTGAACAAAATAGGTAAGAAAAGAAGAATATTTATCCTGTTCAGTGCCATTATCTGCCTGGTGGCGGCCATCGCATTTCTGTATCGGAAGCATGTCGAGGAGGAGGATCCGGAGAAAGACTACGTCCGGTCCACCATCGGGGTCAATCATAAGATCACCGGGGACTACGACAAAAGTCTGGCAGTCACCTGCCATAACGGAACCTTCGTGGGGATCCGCCAGGACGATGTCATGTCATTTAAAGGAATTCCCTACGCCGTGCAGCCCACGGGCAAATACCGCTGGAAACCGGTGCCTGTGGCCGAGGCGGATGACGGGGTCTACGAGGCCTACCATTACGGCAAGTCCCCCATCCAGACAGAAGCAGCCTCAGAGCGGGCTTCCTACTATGAACAAGGGGAAGAATGCCTGCATCTGAACATCTGGAACAATCAGAAGAACCCGGACACAAAGAAACCGGTCATGGTCTTCATCCACGGAGGATCCTACGGATGGGGCGGAACCAGCGATCCCATTTATGATGGGCAGAACTTCGCCAAGGCTCATGACGACGTGATCCTGGTGACCATCGGCTACCGAACAGGAATTATGGGATTTATCGACCTGTCCGGTTTCCCCGATGGAAATGAATATAAAGAGAGCGGAAATCTCGGCCTCCTGGACCAGGTTACCGCCCTGCGCTGGATACAGCAAAACATCACCGCCTTCGGCGGAGACCCGGGCAATGTTACTATATTTGGTGAATCCGCAGGGGCCGGAAGCGCTACCCTGCTTCCCCTGATCGAAGGAACCCAGGGCCTCTTCCACCGCTACATCGCCCAGAGCGGCTCGGTATCCCTGACCTACAGCAGGAAGGAATGCCAGGAACTCACCCGGAGGCTGAAGAAGAAGACGGGAGCCACCAGTGTGGCCGAACTGCTGACCCTGGATACAGCCGCCCTTAAAAAGATCAATGAAGATCTGAATGATTACAATATATTTCCGGAGAGGGACGGGGTGGTACTCCCCGAAGACCCCTACGCAGCTTACGAAAACGGAGCCGCCAAGGATATCGACATCATGCTTGGCAGCAATGAAGATGAGATGCGTTACTTCATGCAGGAGGTCGGCGGCGTAAATAATTATAAACTGATTATTCCCGTCCTCTATGAGAGCAACACCAAGAGCATCTCCCCGCCGGACCGGGAAAATATCCGGCAGACATTTCGCAAGATCCGGATGGACCGCCCCTGGAGAGTGACGGAGTTCTATAACGAGACCATCTTCCGCCTGCCCGCCATCGCCGTGGCAGAGAGCCATGCCAAGGCAGGAGGCAACACCTACATGTACTATTGGAGATACCCCTCCGCCCATCCCGACTGGGGTGCCTGCCACGCTGTGGAGCTGGCCTACGTCTTCAACAACCTGGACCAGACCATCTACACCGGGGACAACATCGATCCCGGGCTGGCAGCAAATGTACAGGCTATGTGGGTGAATTTCGCCAAGACGGGAAACCCCTCCATCCCAGATCTGGAATGGAAGAAATATGATCCGGTGCAGAGGGAGACCATGATGCTGGATTCCACCTGCTACATGGAGAAGAATCCCAAAGCCCTCCAGAGAGAACTGCTCTTCTCTCTGAATAAATATTACCTCAACGGGAATTATCATAACCTTAGCTTAAATGTACCGATCATTTACCGCTACGCTTTGTCCACCACCATCCTGCTGGGCATCATTACCCTGCTCAGCCTGGGAATCCGGAAGTGGAGAAAACGATCCTGCAAGCCGAGGGACGAGGAATTCATTTCGGATGTGCTGATCCAAAGATATAAGACAAGTTAATAGTGCAACAAGAGATACGGATGTAATGAATTTCAATAATTCGTATACTATCAGAATATTATTGGAAATAGACTTTACAAGATCATTATTTGTTTTATAATTAGAGATAGAAAAAATTAAGGGATAAAGGAGGCTCCCCATGACATTACAAGAGATATTGACCTATGTTGAGGAACTCGCATTTAAAAACTCCATGTTCGGATACGATAAAGATGAAGTGGATATCCAGCTGGATAAGATCTGTGATGAGGTTGAAGCATTAGTAAACCAGAAAGATAAAGAGATCGAAGAACTGAAGAGAGCGTTAACTATCGTTAACAACACACCGGACGCACAGCCGGAAGATATGGCAGCTGCATTCTCCACTGCCGCATCCGAGAAAGCCATGGCTGCATCTGACGAAGGTGAGAGCATCTCTCCGGAAGATTACGACGCCCTTGTTCTGGAATGCACCCAGCTCAAGATCGCCCTGGAGCAGGCTAAGGCAGACGTGGAAGCAGCCAAGGAAGAAGCAAGACAGTCCGACGAAGCTGCCAAGATGCTGGTTAGCCAGATTGATAATGCTCAGGCAATGATCGACGAAGCACAGGATCAGGCCCGCGAGGCAGAGGCACAGGTTGAAGCTCTCAAGGCAGAACTGGCCGAGGCAAGAGGAGCCGCTGAGGCTGCACCGGCAGAAGAACCCGCTCCGGCAGCCTTCGCTGACGAGACCGAAGAGATCGTCGAGGAAGCAGCAGTGGAAGAGCCCGTAAAAGCAGCCGCACCATTTGCCGGCATGGCAGGCGATCCGCAGGCAACCTACTTAAGATACGCAGACCTTCTCTGCAAGCAGCTTGAAGAGAACGAAACCGCCCACGAGAGAATCGTGGCCGAGGCCAACGTGGAAGCAGACCAGATCCGGTCTGACGCTCAGGCAGAGGCCGACAGACTCCTGGCAGAAGCCCAGAACGCATTCGAGACCAAGAGCGCAGAAGCAGAGCTTAAGGTTCAGGATATCCTGGAAGGCGCCAAGGCAGAAGCAGACGACATCATCACCAAGGCCAAAGAAGAAGCCGAAGCCCTCGGCAAAGAATACGAAGCCAACGCAGCAGTTGCAGAAGAACGCTGCAAAGCCCTGGAAGAGAAGAAAGATTCCCTCGTAGCATCCTTAAGCGGATTCGGCGAAGAAATCGCAGCCCTCATCGCCAAGGTGACCGGCCCCGTAGAAGAAACAGATACAGAAGAGGAATAAGCAGATTCAATCTTGCTAAGATTGAAGCTTTGATACACGAGCCCCCCTCCACATGTCAGGAATATGTGGAGGGGGGCTTTGGGGTTTAGTGGGGCTGGTGCTGGTTTTTGGGGATTTTTGAGCCTTTCCTGGGCTTTTGAGAGGGCAGGAGCCATGGGAATATGATAGGGTGCCTTATTCCATGGCACAAGTCTGGCGGTTTCGAGGGACAGGAGCCATGGAAGAAGGTAACGAAGCGTTATCGTATGGCACAGCCCTGGCGGTGCCGACAGACAGGAGCCATGGGAGGAAGAAACGAAGCGTTAACCCATGGCATGAGCCCGGTGGTATCGACAGACAGGAGCCATGGGAGGAGGTAACGGAGCGTTAGCCCATGGCACGAACTCGGTAGTGCCGACAGCCAGGAGCCATGGGAGAAGATAACGAAGCATTATCACATGGCACAGCCCTGGCGGAGCAGATAAATAGAAACCATGGGAAGAGATAACGTAGTGTCAACCCATGGCAAAACACAACAGATAAACAGAAGCGTTCTTGGATATCAGATGAAAGGAGAAAGAATCGTTATGTATATTATGTTGTGTTTTTTTGTTTTAATTTTAGGATATTTATTATTT
>CAMNGO010000059.1 GCA_946538445.1 uncultured Lachnospiraceae bacterium | reverse complement strand
CCAGATACTCCCTGTATTCGGTCTTGGCATAGTCCTCTCCTTCGAATCTGGCGATGGGTATATTCTCCTCATTTAAGATGTAAGGAGGATTGGAAAATGGCCACAGGTATTCCTTGTTCTCCAGATCTGCAAGGGTATCTTTTATCTTCCTGGTCAGCTTCAAAAGCTCGTCATAGGCCTCCCGGGCATTGTTAACCGGGGGAGTGTTGATCTCCGTCTGGTTCTCGCAGAAATCGCGGACGATATACTTCTCGTTCGTTGCAAAAGGATGGGGACTCTGGGCCAGAAACCCGTCCTCTGTCACCCGGAGCCCTTCCTTCTCCAGTCCGATCAGCCCGTCAAATAGCTTTGTCTTAATCGCTTCATCCTTGTAATGTAACATTTCTTTATCCCTCTACAGATGCGAATACATCAGATACAGTGCCTTTAAGCTCTCCGGATCAGGCACGTATTCATGGCCGTGATTGGAGCCGGTCATCCATTTTGTCCCGTCTTTATAGGAGACCAGTCTGGTAAATGGGACGTCTTCCCAGGACCCGCCACACAGAGGCTTGGTGGAAATAGTGGCGGAACCTTCCTGCTCCCTGGTATAGAGAGAACCTCTGCAGTTGCTGTGCACATATAGGATCTCCCCATCGAAGATCAGCAGATTCAGCTTATTCTTAGGAGATAGTCCCGCTACCATCTCCTCCAGAACGGCAAAACGGTCACACTCACTCAATGGACCGCCGCTCCGGCTGATCATCTCATTCATTTTATCCAGCATGTAGAGAAGGATCCGTTCACTGTCCGTCTCCCCTTTCTGCCTGTGATAATACTTCGTCAACAAGTCGCTCTCGAAGATCGTTCCATTGTGGGCGAAAGTCCATACCCGGCCTGACTGGTCTGTGCCCCTGAAAGGATGGGTGTTTTCCATCAAAACATATCCGATGGTGGCATAGCGGATATGGGCGATGGCATCCCTAGCCTCGATACTCCCGGAAAGGATATCTCTCAGATAGCTGCTGCGGTCTGCTCTCTTGTTCTCCTTGTAAAAATGGTCTGAGCAACCGTCATCATAGTATAATCCCCAGCCATTGGGATGATCCGGAGCATGGGAATAGAACTCAGTAAGCTCTCTGTCAATATTCACTTTTTTTCCTGCTGAAAATCCAAATAATTCGCACATAATACTTCTGCTGTCTTTGTCTCTCGTTAAAAAAAAATGGTTAAAAATGTTAATATTTAAAACACTATAACAATATTTACCTACTATGTCAATAGGTAATTAAAAGCCTGAAAATCAAATCAAAAAAACGCGTAGCATCAGCTGGACTTACGCAGTTTCTGCTACACGTTTGTAATTATGATATCACATCTCAATAAATGATTTCAAAGGGGGTTTTTACCAATATTCTCAGTAAATCATCACTTTCTTTTGTTCATCATTGAAAGAGTTTTGCTCCCAGATCGAAGATCTTCTTGCATTCCTCCGGGAAGACCTCTTCGTGTCTTTTTTGTTTGGCTTCCGGATTAAAGAGAGTCCATGGCCAGTCTGTCTTGCTGTAATCCTTCAGCTGCAGGGTATCCCCACTGATGAAGATCTCCGTCGGTCCCACAAACCGATTCAGGGTCTCCTGATAGTTTTTTAATAAACCGGTATATAACGTATCCGGGGCATTGCTGGTCATGATGAGAAGTACCGGAATCGGGTGTTCATTACAGCACGGTTTCTCAACAGTATAAGTGAGATTCTGGAAGATCAGCCTCTCATATAATGCCCGGAAGGAAGCAGTCAGCTCACTGAGGTAATTGGGAGATCCGATGATCAGGCCATCGGCTTCCCGGATGGCATCCAGAACCGGTGTCAATCCATCCCTGCAGATGCAATGCCCTTTGAATCTCTCCTTCTTACATCCAAAGCAGGAGATACAGCCTGTATATTTCTCCAGACGGAAGAGGTCAAAGCGCTCCACCACTGCTCCTGCAGATTCCGCTCCTTTTGATGCCTCTGTAATCAGGGTGTCTGTGTTCCAGCCCTTTCTGGGTCCCGCATTAACTGCTATGATTTTCTTACTCATTTCTGCCGCTCCTTTCTAAGGTTCAACCTGACACAATACTTTACATTTCTTCAAATATCTCATTGGCCCTGGCAGTCTCACCCCGGTCAATATAATAATTATAGAGATAGTCAGCCTGGGCTTTGGTATAGCGTTTCTCCGGCTTCTTTGTGGGGAAAGGAATCCCATGGGAAGGGTTGTGAAGAAGGACCCATCCACGGTTCATCAGGACATCCCCCATTCCGGCGGAACTGATCCTCTCCTTCAGGGAAAGGCTCTCCCAATCCACCAGTTCCTTGATATGCTCCTGGGCCCAACTGTCATGGCCCCCCCAGCCCACCGGATAGAAACGTCCAAGGGGGCTTAACCAGCCATAATCAAAACTTATCTCTCTATTCTTTTCATCTCTCATGATACAGGTCTCCAAGTCATTTTTTTATTATTATATCTCTTTCATCCTCATTTCTCCAGTCCTTTTGAGAAAGCCTTGACCTTCCCGGACAATAAGCCTACAATCAATATATAGAATTAGGTACGGAAGTCTGATCAGGACATGAAGATTTGATTGAGAAAGGAGATATTATGAAAAAAAGAAGTATTGTAATAGCGACAATGCTTGCGCTGTTGGTGGTTCTGGCCGCCTGTGATTCCGGCGGACAGAAGAAAGAGACTGCTGCTGACAGCGGTTATAGCGGCATTGATGTAGAATCCCCGGAATGGGTCGGAAAGCTTGATGCAGCCAAGGATGCGCAACAGATGCTGATTGTTTCTGCATTTAGCAATGAAGCCACCGACGCCTGGATCTCACTTCATGAGAAGCAGGACGACGGAACCTGGCATATGGTCATGACGACTCCGGGCTTTATCGGAAAGAACGGCCTTGGCAAAACAAAAGAAGGCGATGCCAAGACTCCTACCGGTGTGTTCCACTTTAACCGGGCTTTCGGTATCGCTGATGATCCCGGCTGTGCCATCCCCTATGTCAAGGTTGACGAGAATCACTACTGGTCCGGCGACCCCAGGGAAGGCTTCCACTATAATGAACTGGTCAGCCTCAAAGACCTGCCCGACCTTGATGTGGCAAGCGGTGATTCAGAGCACATCATTGATTATATCTATCATTATCAATATTGCCTGAACATCAGCTACAATGAAGAGGGAACCCCGGGTCTGGGTTCTGCCATCTTCCTGCACTGCTTCGCTCCTGCCAAGCCCTTTACCGGAGGCTGTGTTTCCATCCCGCAGGACTACATGAAATTCGTGATGCAGCGGGTAAATGAAGATACCGTGGTAGTAATTGATACCAACGAAGCCCTCGAAGGGGCCGATGAATGGCCTGACAGCACCTGGCCACAGGAAAGACCTGATAATCTGTAACAGCAAGTTTTAAAAAAACGGAGTCTCCCGACTCCGTTTTCTTTTATTTTGCAAGATTCCCTCTGCGTATATGATCTTGTATGATCTGATCTGCCACTTTGTACAGTTTCTCTGATCCCAGTTTGGTCTTTGATTGTCTGCCATATACGACATCAGCAGTGACGCCATGCTCCTTCCAATCACCACCATCGTTACTGTTATTCAGAATCAGAGGCTGCAGGTTATCCATGGCATGCGCATACTTTGCTTCCGGCGTCTCATACTCTTCGAACTCATCGAACAGGGCAACCAGTTCTTCCTTCTGGTCTTCCGGCAACAGGGAAAAGATCCGTTCCTTGGCGGCATCTTCTCTGGCCTTCTGAGTTTTTAATCCTTCGAAATCATAAGCATAAGTATCCCCGGCATCGATCTCCACGATGTCATGGATCAGACACATCATCATTACCTTGAGGATATCCACTTCCTCGTTGGCATATTCCCTGAGCAGATAAGCCATGATGGCCATATGCCAGGCATGCTCCGCATCATTTTCATTTCTTCCGTGCCCGGAGAGATGGGTCTGGCGGAATACATTTTTCTCCTTATCGATCTCCAAAGAAAACTCCAGCTGCTGTCTTAGCCTTTCATCCATATCTATCCCCTCTTATCTCTCACCATACCCGGATTCCGTGAATCCCCTGTCGCCTCATAGATTCCCCCATCAGATTGATCCAGCTGACACAATGGTCCAGGATGACAGAATCCGATGTAATCACATTTTCTTTGCCATACAGTTCCCGATCCACATCTTTTTTGACCTGGATATCCAGATCAAACAAATATGGCTCTGCGATATCTGCGATCCTTGCTTTCAGCCTTCCGGAGTTGGACACCGGCTGATCCAGGAGGATATTCACCTTCCTCACTTTGGCTTCCTGAAGAATGTCACATAACAAATGAATCGCCTGAGATGTCTCCGGGATTAAGCGATAGGTACCCCGAAGGGCCGCCAGGTCACGAATTGTGCCGTCCATACAGGATAGAAGGATGGAGTCACTGAAAAGTACCTCCAGGGTAATAATGGTGTTAAACCCGTCAATCCATACTTCCTGCCCGGCAATCTGGGAAAGAGAAAGCTCTTTTTCTCTGCGCAATCTCAGCTGAAAATCCGTCGCCAGGCTCCTCATAATTGCCAGTCGCTGCCGCTCCGAGAGCATAAAATGATTCCCCACAAACACGGAAGCCTGCTTCAGGTCATAGCCCTCATTGATCAGATAAAAGATATGTCTGGAAGCAGTCCTCATAGTCTCCAGGGCTTCCATAGAAAAATTCCGTTCATCCTCCGGCACATAGCCACGCTTTGCATTCACTGTTAAGCACTCCAATCTGATGGTTTTCACTGGAAAAAGTATACCATAGAATGAGTAGAACAAAAAGATATTCCAATCCGCAGTTGAAGTACTTGTCTTTTATCTCAAAGCCAAATATAATAATATTATTACTATAGTTATCTATCTGAAACAGGAGGTGCGTAACGATGAAAATAGCAATGGCAAATGACCATGCCGGTACATCTATGAAAATGGAAATAAAAGCTTATCTGGAAGAAAACGGCCACGAAGTAGTTGACTTCGGAACCTATGATGAAGAATCCTGCGACCTGTCCGATTTCGTTCTTCCAGCAGCTCTGGCAGTCGCAAAAGGGGAATGTGACAGAGGTATCTTCGTGGACGGCGTCGGATACGGCAGCGCTATGATCGCCAATAAAGTGAACGGCATCTATGCCTGCGTATGCCAGGATCCCTTCTGTGCCGAACTGGCCAGACAGCATAATGATGCCAATGTCCTCTGCCTCGGCGCAAAAATCATCGGCGGTATGATTGCCATGCAGATCGTAAAGACTTATATGTCCACGGATGCCCTCACCGCTGAAAAATATGTACGCCGCATCAAAAAGGTACAGAAGATCAATGATGAATATTGTTGTCCGGTAAAATAGCAAAAACCAGCAAAAAGACTGTCGCGCATCGCACGGCAGTCTTTTTTAATCTAAGTCTTATTTAATTATCACCTTAACCGTCTTTTTCGCCGATTTGTACTTGCTTGTAGGAAGTGTGTAGACGGTAATCTTCACGATTCCTTTCTTCTTAGCCTTCACAACGCCTTTGGAGGTTACGGTGGCTTTCTTTGGGTTTGATATCTTATAGATCAGCTTACCGTTTCCTTTGGTTCTCTTGGCTTTCAGTTTCAGCTTTTTGCCCTTTTTCATCTTTACTTTGGTCTTGACCTTGATCTTCTGGGCTTTTTTGCCGCCCTTGAAACCAAGGGCTTTCACCAATGCGTTATACATACGGAAGGTAAAGGTATGATCATATATTTTGTCCTGAACCATGGTATCACGGGTTATTTCAGACCATGTTCCATTGATGTTGACATAGGACTGGCCTTTCAGTACGACATTAGGATTGTTGACCGGATCATCCTTGTCCTGTAGTTCAAAGGGAACAAAATACTTCTTATCAGGTGTTTGTGTGGTAATTATCACGGAAAAATCCAAGCCTTTGGGAATGCCCAGTTTCTTCCCCAGATTAATCAGGTTATACCCCGAATACTTGACCTGGAATGTCTTCTCGTAAAACTTGATTCCTGAAACAGGGCTGCTTCCGTCGTTGGCAGCATAGATTTTTATGTTGACACTGCAGTTGGCCTGAGGAGTAAAGGTCATGACCTGATCGATCAGCAGGTCGCTCCTGGCAGTGAAGCAGTTGGAACCGGAGATGGCGGAAGTCTGAGACACATCAAAGTCCCCCAGGCCCACACCGTCATACTGATACTTTTCCCTTCCGCTCTTCTTCTGTCCGATGTAACTGATAAACTGGCTCATGCACGGGCTGTAGTAGGATGCATAGAAATATCCGTCCCCATGAATCTTACTGCCATAGGAATCCTTGATGATCCATGCTCCCGGTCCTGCCGGTTTTTCCTCAGATTTAAAATCATTGAAGTCGTCGTCCCAGCCGATGACACTCACGGCATGATCCGCAAACTCCTCCTTGCTATAATAGGTTTCCAGTTCATTGGGTTTATTGGACCCGAAAACAGTAATCCAGTTATTTATCGGATCTTTGGAATCCGGGAAAGCGATCTTGGAGGCGACTGCTCCATGATTCATGATCAGTTCCTTCACAGCCTGGTAAGCTTTCTCATCGTATTTCTCCAAAGTGGTATTCGCACTGATAAAGAAGGCATCCTTTAGTTCATATCTGCACTGGACCATCTTCTTCTCATTGTGATATGCCGGATCATGAGTGTAATCGCGGGGAGTGTAAACAGAGTAAGGCATGTCACTCTCCAACACTGCTCCATAGCCCCTGGCCAGGGTGGCAGCTGCATTATAATAATTGGTCATCTCCGAAGATGACTCACAAGTATCTCTTCCGCCATATTTACTGATGATATCAGTACTTTTCCCATGAAGGGTATACCATGCCAGGTGCGCTTCGGACAGGTCTATGTCCTTTCCTGCGATACCTTTCGTGATCAGGTTGGACTCCAGGGAAGACATGGTGGCAAATGCCCAGCAATCATTATAGGGTATCTGATTCTTTATGCCCGTCACTCTGCCCTGGTCTCTTAAATCATATTTTCTCGGTAAGGAAGCCATTCCTGTAGCTCTTGGAATGGTGAGCTCAGGGTTATCATACCGGTAAGTAGCAGATTGATCATCCATCTTCCCCATGGGTTCCATGGGAATTACCAGCTGGTCCGAAGCGTAAACAGGAATATGTGCCATGGCTAAAGACACAGCCAATATAATTACAAATAATTTCTTCATATCGTATTCCCGCCTCCTTTACTTTCTGATTCTGACCGGTCGGATATTGGACCACTTTCCAAATACTTTATGCCCGTCGATCAATGTGTAAGGGCGAACCCTGAAATACAGTTTCTTGCCTTTTTTCAGTTTGGCATATTTTCCGGTCCAGGATGTGGCAGACCCTTTTTTAATGGTTGCTGCTTTTTTATATTTTCCGTTTTTCCTGGTTGCCTTATAGACTACGAATCCACTGACACCGGTTTTTTTCACCCATTTCAGTTTGACTCTTTTCTTCTTCAAGGCCTTGGCAGTGATCTTGACTTTCGCTTCAGAGGCATCTTTCTTCCTGTCCACAAATAAGAGACCGTTATTATAAGCATATTTATAGGCTTCACTTCCATAGGTTCCATAGACGACGAAACCCGGGACTTTCTCAAAGATGGCTTCACCTGTATTGGGATCCCGCTTGTAGGTATAACCAAATGCATAGGAGCCGATTTTTTGTACGGAATCAGGTATGGTTATTTCTTTTAGCCCATTGCCTGCAAATGTATAATCTTCTATCGTCTCCACGGTGTCCGGAATAGTAACCCGGGTCATCTCAGGGCATGTATCCAGGGAACTGATTTTCCGCAAAGGATAGGATTTTCCATTGATAGTCACATATTTGGGCAGAACCAGTTCTCCCTTCAAAGCCTGGTTTTTCATGATGATTTCCGCGTAATCTGAACCGTCATAGACAAAGTAGACGATCCCGTTGATGGTGGTTTCGATATGATCTGCCAGCGAAATCAGGGCAATTGGTTTTGATACAGCACAGATATCCACTTCTTCAGCATTCTCAGCTACATTCCCTTCCGCATCCAGGGGTTCCCCCTTTTCATTTGCCCGGTAGAGATAATATCGGTAATAATACTTACCTCCTATATTCTCATCTGCGCTGTAGAAATCATAGTCTTCTTCCCATTCGTGAAAGATGCCGTAGCCGCATTCAGCCAGATTCTTCCAGTCTTTGTCATAGAAATCATTAAGGTAATAAGAAAGATTATATTCCTTCCCATCCTCAGTAATCTTCAGTGTATCACCGATAGAGAATTCTTTTGGATAACTATTATATATAAAATAGTATTTAACCGGTCTCTCTTCGATTCCTCCATTGAATTCGACCGTGCATTCCGCCTGCGCCTCTACGGCCATGTTCCCACATAGCAGGAATCCACATACCATCGCCAGGCACAACATCAGGCGTAAACTCAGATGAGTAAATCTGTCCCCCATAGTTTTCACTCCCATAAGCAATCTCCTTTCTCCGATATCATTCCTTGCAGTCTTCACGCAAGACTGCCGGAAGAGGTCGCTCTTTTGCGGTGTATTCATCCACATGCACCTTCATCATTGTAACGATGGACACCAGCTTCTCATTGAACTCAAAGTCCTTGCCGACCTGGGTTTTCATGAAGATCGTCATAAGTCGGATCTTCTCCTGCACATCCTCAACGATCTCGATGGTCCCCCTGCCCATGAGGGAAGAATATGCAGTCCCGTACTGACACGGTACCCTGCCTTCAAAGGGAACTACATCACATTCCATCTCGAAGCAGCATACCGGGTTCTTGGCAATGACTTCCAGCTTGTATCCCTTCACTGCACAGTGGAGGATCAGCGTCAATTTGCCATCTTCCATGATGTAACCATAATTCATGGGAACGATGTAAGGCATGCCGTCATCCACCAAACCAATATGTGTCACTTTACTTTTGTCAAGGATCTCCAGGATTTTCGCCGGATCCGTGACTTCCAATTCTCTCCTTGTCATATGTGTTACCTCGCTTTTATCAAAAAAAGTATATGTTAATAAATCTGCAAATTATGTTATTAGTATACCATATATCCAACTGTGCGAAATATGACGCTTCTCTTTTGGGTTACTGCCATGGTTAACAGGAATATCTCTGTTTCTCATCGGTTCGGACGATTTCTTCCAGAAGCTCCAGATCGATTGATTGTCCTTTCGATTGATTAATCCCTTTCATTAACTCCTGCACATCTGCCCAGCCATGTTCATCTAAAGTAAGACCGATGATCTCCGGTTTATGGCGTAGGATCAGAGATATGAATTTGCTTAGATTACGAGTCTGTTTCCCCATTCATATCACCCCATATAGTCGCCTTCAGGCTTCATTCACAATCTTTCCGGTCATGTGTTCCGGGACTAATGCGAACATAAGTGTTCCCGGACCGGAGTGTTGGATTTCATACTGAATGTACTCATCATCGTCAGTAAACTTATGGCTTAGCTCTTCGGAGATTCGGTAGACCGTTTCCCGGTCTTCGACGAATTCAATCCTCCCGAAAACAATCACTGATTTTATATTCAGTGCCCATTCTCCCTCTTTCCTGAACCCCTCATCATAGACGCAGAAAGATGCCTTCTCATGACGTTTCATAGCGTCAATCTTATGACCTTTTTTTCCTCCATGGAAATATAATTTTCCGTCCTCTTCGCAATAATAGTGGTTGATGGGCATACCGTAAGGATAATCATCATCCCCCAAAACCGAAAGTACACCCCGCAGCTCTGTCTTCAGGATCTCTATACATTCTTCTTCCGACAACTGCTGTTTTTTTCTCATCATTTCTCTGAACATTAGACGTCTCCTCTAACAAAAGGTAATGGGGTTCCCATCCCTTTTAAGCTCTGTTTCCGGCCAGGCCTTGGCATAGCCCAGAGCGACTCCGCCTGTGACTGTCTCGTCCTCTTTGAGGCCCAGGGACAGGAGCTCCTCTCGGATCACCGGGTTCTCATCAAGCCAATGGAGCTGGTTGATATAGCAGGAACCGATGCCCAGTTCCGTGGCCTGAAGCATCATGTTCTGAATCATCATGGCCGAATCGGCCATGGCATTACCGTATCCCTTTTTATTAGCAATGACG
>CAMNGO010000058.1 GCA_946538445.1 uncultured Lachnospiraceae bacterium | reverse complement strand
CCTCATGACACAGACTTACGAATTCTTTAAGATCTTCATTTGTTCCAAGGCGGGAATCGAGTTTTTTGTAATCGGTGGTCTCATAGCCGTGACCTACCGATTCAAAAAGCGGTCCGATGTAGAGGGCATTACAGTTAAGAGAACGGATGTGTTCGATCCAGGGAGTCAGCTCCTTCAGACGGGAAACCGGCTCCTCATAAGAGTTTTGTTTGGGCGCTCCAAGCAGTCCCAGCGGGTAAATGTGATAAAAAACAGCATTGTCATACCATGACATAAAAATAAACCTCCAAAAAAATAATATGGGACTTATAAGCCCCCGCACGACTTCGCAATTCGTGCCAGACTATATAAGTCCCGCACGACTTCGCACTGTCGTGCTTTCGTCGTGCTAAGCGTATCTCGATTCCGCACTATCGTGCTGCATCTCGATACGCTTGTCGCACCTTATGCCCATTCGGTCCTGCATGCAAGCATGCGTCCCGATGGTCGCACGGTGCTGGACTTATACCATAAATTCCGAATAGCCGAAGGAGTTGACCAGGGCTTCTACGCGATGGCCTTTCTTACAGAATGGGCAGTCGTGGCGGTTGTAGGATGAATATCCCGGGATATCATCCGGGCAGAAGAGGGTGTTGACGGTCATTCTGGTATCCCCTTTCTGGAGGGGGAGAACCACTTCATCCACCGCGCTGAACAGGCAGGATACTCCCTGGAGTATACCGCCGTAATAATCCACACATTCTGCGCCTCTGCGCACACTGACACCGGTGGATACGGAGGCCATCAGGAGGATGACGTTCTTGTTTTTCACCATGGGGACCACATTGTCGCGGAAAAGCATCTGACTGCTGGTGACATATTCCGGCTGGATGACATAGATGGACTGGTGGGTGTTCATGGAAAGGAAACCTGCTTCCATCAGCTCCTGAGCCAGAAATGCGCCGATTACCTTGGTGCCGTCCAGACAGACGATGGTATCCACGATGGTATTGTGCATATATTGCTGAGCCAGGGCATGGGCAGCCTGCTTTGCTTCGGTTACCCTGGACTTGGTAAATGTCATATCAATATAATAGTTGATGTGGGAATGGTTGGTGGCAAAATGACCGGGTATGGTCCTGACAGGTGCTACACCTGCGTGTCTTCTGGAATTAAATTTCACGATACGGGATTCATCTAACATGATCATACCTCCTAAAACAGTCTCGCCCCCTCAGCTGCGCTCGGAGGCATAACATATATAACCTGTGTGTATTATAAACTTTTAGAGGGATTTTTTCAATGTTTTTACAGTGGGCTTCCTGCCAGATATTATCTCTTGTTGACCAATTTAAACACTTTTCTTTTTTTATGATTTCATAGTATAATATTTTCAAAATGAAATAGTATGTGCTTTTGCCTGAGTACATTTTGGAGGAGGTAATATCAGTGTTTATTGTGACGAAAGAGAATATCATTCCATATATGAAACAACATATAAGGGATTTTGAAGATTCAGAGTCCGTGACAGTCACTGTGATGGGGGAGGACCCGGACGCAGATGAAGGGGAAAATGACGGACATATCAATTATGTGTTCAAGATCGTCAGCCCTGTCAGAAGTTATGTATTGAAGCAGGGCCTGGAGGATCCCAAGAACCTTCACAGTGATACATCCGTAGCCGCCTATCGTAATGAAGCGGAATGCGACACTCTGAAGATCCTTCACTATATCGTGCCGGAGTATGTTCCCGAGGTGATCTTCCAGGATCGGGAGAACCATATCTTCGTTCTGGAATACATTGAGAATCTGAGGGCGGTACGATTCCAGCTGATCAAGGAGAATCAGATTCCGGACCTCGGCCTGCAAGTGGGTAATTTCCTGGCCAGATCTTCTTTCTACACCTCGGAGTTCTTCCTGGACAGGGGAAAATTCCGCAGCATGCAGACGCAGTTTGAGAACACGGAATTACGCCAGATCATGGAGGATGGTATCTTCCTGAATCGTTTCGGCACCGATCTTGATAAAGAGGCCTACCACAAGTGGGAGAGATTCCGCCAGATCACCGATGATCCTGCATGTCAGACCAATCGACTCTCTCTGCGAAGGACATTTATGACCCATTCGGACTGCCTGATCCACGCGGACTTCCACACATCCAATGTGTTCCTGTCTGACGACGGACTCAAGATGCTCGATTTTGAATTCTCCTTCATGGGACCTTTCGGCTATGACATGGGTTATTTTACCGGAAGCCTGATCGCTGCTTACTGTGCCGCATGTTTCAAGGATTATCCCACCGAGAAGGACAGACAGCAGTGTAAAGCCTACCTCCTGTCCACCATAAAGATGTTGTTTGAGAGCTATAATCGTACATTTATCGAATGCTGGAACAATGATGCCAAGGAAGAGTACCGGAATCAGGAAGGCTTCCAGAATATTCTTCTGAGGGAGATGCTGCAGGATTCCGTGGGATATACCGCCATCACCAACTGGTGCCGAACCACGGACATCTGGAGTCTGCCGGAGTATAAGGCGATCGAGAATGAGGATGCCAGAAGATATGCCATGGCTATGGCAGTACTTATGGATCACGAGATGATTCTCCAGAGAAACAAGTTCGAGACAGTAGATGATTTCATTGATATGATCATTCATTTTGAAAATACCTACGTGCCTCTTCTTATGTGGGACAAATAGGGTGTAAGCCTAATATGAACTGGAGCTTGTAAAATGAGGACAATTATCGTGGGGGATATTCACGGATGTTACCGTGAATTCATCTCCCTGCTGAAAAAAGTAAGATACAGAAGCCGGACCGATCGTCTGATCCTCCTGGGAGATCTGATGGATCGCGGTCCCAGATCCTATGAGATGCTGCGGTGGGCCATGCACTGGAAGGAGGAGTATCCGGATACTTTCTTCCTGATCCGCGGCAACCATGAACAGATGCTGGTAGAACAGTCAAAAGCGCTGGATACCCGGCTGATCTGGAGAGTTGTGGGGAAAGGAGCATCCCTGCGTTCCTTCCGGAGACACGGGGACCGGATGACCAGGTATATACCCTGGATTCTGAAAAATATGCCCATCTACCATGTGGATGACGGATTCCGCTGTGTTCATGCTTCGGTAGAACGGGAGAATCTGGAAGAGAATTCCCTGGGCCTGCTGGTGAAAGACCACTCCCAGGCCAGGAAGAACCTGTATGGGGGCAGGATTACCATCATCGGACATACACCTTTGCCGGAGCCAACCCATTATGACGGGAGTGGTGGACCGGGAATCACGCTTGATTATCATGTGAGGAAGCCTTTGCCGGATCACGGCACCATCTGCATCGACACAGGCTGTGTTTTCGGCGGAAAACTGACGGCCATGATCATCCGGGACGGAATGTACGAGCTGGAATCCGTGGAGAGCCATGTCCATGTGGTCAACAAAGCGCATCAGTATGTAGGATATATAAGAAAATTCTGTTCTTTGCCTGTGGTAAGAAGGTTCTGCTCCGGTTCCGAGAGCAGGTAGAGTAGGCAGACACAATATAGTAATATACAGACGGTCTTCCGAACAATCAGAGGGCCGTCTTTTTTTCAGGAGTAAGAGTATGAGTTTTTGCACGAATTGCGGAGAAGAGTTAATCAGTAAATATCTGGAGAATGAAGGAATGATTCCTTATTGTCCACACTGCGGGGAATTCCGTTTTCCTATGTTTAATGCAGCCATCAGCGCCATCGTCTATAATCCGGCGGGAGACCGGATCATCCTGATCCGCCAGTACGGACGTGACCGGAATATCCTGGTGGCAGGATATATCAATAAGGGGGAGAGCGCGGAGCACACCCTGGTCAGGGAGATAAAAGAAGAACTGGGTCTTACTGTGACGTCCAGCACATTTAACGCCAGTCAGTATTTTGAGAAGAGTAATACCCTGATGATCAACTTTGCCTGCCAGGTGGATTCCGACAGCCTGGAACATATGAATCAGGATGAGGTGGATTATGCCGCCTGGTACACACCGGAGGAAGCAAAAGAGCAGATCCTCCCGGGTTCCCTGGCTCAGAAATTCCTCCTGAAATGGCTTGATAAGAGCATGTATTACGGGCGGGAGAACACAAAAGAAAGAAGAAAGATCCTATGCTTCGGAGACTCCAATA
The DNA here is from genome assembly GCA_946538445.1 of uncultured Lachnospiraceae bacterium. GTDB lineage: Bacteria > Bacillota > Clostridia > Lachnospirales > Lachnospiraceae > Anaerobutyricum. The sequence goes on along the minus strand of CAMNGO010000058.1, from coordinate 6,405 downwards.
CCTATGGCTATAATCCGGAAAACGGTATCCGTTTCTCCCGGGATCTTCGCTGGACAGGAAGACTGCAGAACCTTCTGGGCCGGGACTATGAGATCGTGGAAGAAGGATGTAACGGCAGAACTACAGTGATCGCAGACCGGGAAGAACCCTGGAAATCAGGAGAGGCTTCCCTGAGAGCTATCCTGAATTCTCACAAACCCTTGGATATGGTGATCCTCATGCTGGGAACCAACGACATGAAGAAGCAGTATCACGCTTCAGCCCGGGATATCGCCTCAGGGGCGGAAAAACTGGTGGAGATCATACAATCCTTCACCAGGCTGAAACAGGATTATTGTCCGGAGATCCTGCTGGTCTCCCCACCTACCCTGCGACCGGGAATCTCCCGGACTGCCTTTGGGGACAGTTTCTCCGAAGATGCCATAGAAGTATCGGAACAACTGGGAGCCCTTTATCAGGAAACAGCCCTTAAGAAAGGATGTCATTTTGTAAACGCAGCAGAGATCATCGTCTCCTCGGAGGAGGATCATCTGCACCTTACGGCAGAGGAGCATGGCAAACTTGCTCTGGCCCTGGCAGATCAGGTCCGCCGGATCTTTAAGAAGGAGGAACCATGAAATATCTTCTGATCTACCTGCTGATTATAAATGTGCTGGCCTTTCTCGTCATGGGAGCTGACAAAAGGAGGGCCAGAAATCAGGCCTGGAGGATTCCGGAAAAAACCCTGTTTTTCCTAAGTATCATAGGGGGGAGCCCGGGCTCTATCCTGGGGATGTACCTGTTCCGTCACAAGACCAGACATTGGTATTTTGTTGTTGGAATGCCTTTGATTCTCGTGGCCCAAATCGTACTGGCCATACTGGTCTATTACGTTACACACCGGTAAATTGCCCGATGTTGACTTTTTATTACAGGAATAATATAATAATTCAAGTGTGTAAAACAACAGAATAAAAAATAAGGAGGGGAGATAAGATGCCCCAGGATATGTCAAAGATCAGTTCCATGATGGAGGGGAAAACCCTCGAGAAAGATAATATTAAAAAAATGTATCAGATGGTTCAGAGTGCTTCGGATACGGAAGAGAAGAAAAGCGTCATGAAGCATTCCGTTTTTTTTGTGGGACAATTGCCGCTGAAGGACGGCTACCGGGTGGATCTTCCCGCTACGGAAAGGATACTCAATACTACGGTTCCCTATGATGAGCTGGAAGAATATATGAACTATCTTCTGGACGGACTGACCACCCAGACCCTGCTTTGCCAAAAGGAGAACGGGGATTATGAAGTAAATATGAAGTTTGAGAAGTCCATCGCCAAGGTGAAGAAGATTGCCTATGCCTACTCTCTCGAGAAGGAGAACCAGTATAAAGAAGAGATGCCCAAGGTTAAGAAGATGTACCAGATGGGCACCAAATACTATAATGCGGGGGACTATCAGGAGGCGGCAGCCAGCTTCATGAACACCGTCGAGATGGCAGAATACCGCATGGGTTACTATAGCCTTGCCCTTATGTACTTTGAGGGGAAAGGTGTGGAACAATCCTACGAGAAGGCTTTGTATTACGCAAGAAACGCGATCGTAAGAGGCGCAAGGATTGCGGAAGGTCTGGAAGAGGATATTTTGGAATGCATGAGAAAGGAATAAATATGAAGACAAAGAGATTATGGAAGACAGGACTGCTCATGGTATCTGCAGTCTTTCTTCTGGCAGGTTGCGGGAACAGCAAGTCTGCCCAGGAAGCAACCACAGAGGCAGCCAAGAAGGATGAGTTTGTCATTGATTATTCTGCCGGATTGACCCAAGAAGGTAAACTGGAAGGAATCAATGCCGTGGATTATGTTACATTATGTGATTATGAGAACATCACCATCCCTAAGGATGAGATCGAGCCGTCGGATGATGAAGTGCTGGGTCAGATCGATAATCTTCTTTCCAACCCCAGCTACGGAGACCGCGAGAGTGCCGTAAAAGATGGCGACACGGTCAACATCAATTACAAGGGAACCATCGATGGTAAGGAGTTCAGTGGCGGAACCGCCACAGACCAGTCCCTGGAGATCGGCTCCCATACATTTATCGATAATTTTGAAGAGCAGATCATCGGACACAAACCCGGTGATACCTTCGATGTGAAAGTTACCTTCCCTAAAGATTATTCTTCCGAGGAGGTGGCCGGAAAGGATGCTGTCTTCAACGTGACACTTAACTACGTTGTTCCGGAACTTACCGACGAATTTGTGGAGGCTCATTTTTCCCAGACCGACGGGATCTCCACTGTGAAAGAACTGAAGAATTCCATCAAGGACAACCTGAGAAATTCCAACAAGAACAATTATCTGTGGGATTATCTCCTGACAAACTGCACCTTTAAGGAACTTCCCAAGGACCTGATGGAGACCAGGCTGAATGTATCCCTGGATACTCTCAGAAAGCAGTACCATGATTATATGGGTTACAGTGACGAGCAGATTCTCTCCATGTACGGATATAAGTCCATGGACGAGGTGAAGGAGAATCTCCGTGAGAACACAGAGACCAGCCTGAAATATTTCCTGGTTTCCGATGCCATCAGTGAGGCAAAAGGCCTTGCCGTAACACAGGAAGCCCTGGACAAATACCTGGGAGAGGGCAGTGCCCAGTCTTATTATGACACCTACGGTGAGCCCTACACCAACGCAAATGTTATGGTGACTCTGGTGAGCGATTACCTCATCGAGCATGCCCAGGTAAAATAAAAACAGACATTTACAAGAAGAACCCTATCAGATATAATAGCATTAATAAACAAGATAACTTTTATGAGGCCGTGCCAGATTATGGACATGGCCTTATATCAGATTAAACCCGGAGGATATTATGGAGGAATTAAAAGGTCTTAATCGTGTTTTGCTGAAGCTTTCCGGTGAGGCACTGGCGGGCGAGAAGAAGACAGGTTTTGATGAAGGCACAGTGCTGGAGGTTGCCAGACAGGTCAAGGAAGTCGTGGATTCCGGTGTGCAGGTTGCCATTGTCATCGGCGGCGGTAATTTCTGGAGAGGCAGAACCAGCGAGAACATGGAGCGTACCAAGGCAGACCAGATCGGGATGCTTGCCACAGTGATGAACTGCATCTATGTGGCGGACATGTTCCGGCATGTAGGACTGAAGACCAAGGTATATACACCTTTTGTCTGCGGTTCATTTACGGAGCTTTTCTCGAAGACGGATGCCGTGAAGGAATTGGAGGACGGATGTGTTACCTTCTTTGCAGGTGGCACGGGACATCCTTATTTTTCCACTGACACCGCCACCGCCCTTAGGGCAATTGAGATCGAGGCAGATGCTGTCCTTCTTGCCAAGGCCATCGACGGTGTATATGACAGTGATCCGATGATCAATAAAGATGCTGTGAAGTATGACAGGATCTCTCTGGAAGAGGTTCTGGCGCAGAAACTGGGGGTTATTGACCTCACAGCAACGATCATGTGCCTTGAGAACAAGATGCCTCTGGTCATATTCGGCCTGAATGAGGAGAACAGTATCGTCAATACCATGAAGGGTAAATTCAGCGGGACCTATGTGACTGTGGATTAAGACGTTTTTGATTGATATGGAGGAGGATTATCTCATGATTACAAAATACGAAGAGAAGATGACAAAAACCCTGAGCAACCTGGAGAAAGACTATAATTCGATTCGTGCAGGAAGGGCCAACCCTCATGTATTGGATAAGATTAAAGTAGACTATTACGGAACTCCCACACCTCTTCAGCAGGTAGGAAACATCGCGGTTCCGGAACCTCGTATGATCACGATCCAGCCATGGGAACGTTCCCTGGTTAAACCGATTGAGAAGGCAATTCTTACTTCCGTTCTGGGAATCCATCCTTCCAACGACGGTACCATGATCCGCCTCGTCTTCCCGGAACTGACGGAAGAGCACAGAAAAGATCTGGTAAAAGACGTGAAGAAGAAAGCGGAGGGTGCCAAGGTTGCCATCCGTAACATCCGCCGTGATGCCAATGAGTATTTTAAGAAAGCCCAGAAGAACAGTGAGATCACAGAGGATGAATTAAAAGATTACGAGAAGAAAGTGCAGAAACTTACGGATAAATATATCAAAGAGATCGATGCGCTCATGGGCAAGAAATCCGAGGAGATTCTGACGGTATAATCCGATATAGACGATTTTGTTTCCAGGCAGCCGGTTTTCCGGCTGCTGGTTTTATATCAGATGGGAGTTGACAATTGTGCAGATAGAGATTGACAAGAAAATGTATGAGGTTCCCAATCATGTGGCCATCATTCTTGACGGCAACGGGAGATGGGCCAAGAAACGCCTCCTGCCCCGTAATGTGGGACACATGGAAGGGGCAAAAACAGTGGAGAAGATCTGCGAGGATGCCTGGGATCTGGGGATCAAATATCTGACCGTCTACGCCTTTTCCACGGAAAACTGGAGACGGCCCCAGAAAGAGGTCAATGCCCTGATGAAGCTCCTGCGCAAATATCTGGAGGATTGCATTGAGCGGACCTCCAGGAATAATATGCGTGTGCGGGTGATCGGGGAAAAATCACGTCTGGATGAAGATATCCGGAAAGCCATCGATGAGCTGGAGGAAGTCTCATCCGCCAATACCGGCCTGAACTTCACCATCGCCCTCAATTATGGAAGCAGGGATGAGATGATCCGGGCCATGCGGATTATGAGCCAGGATTATAAAGACGGGAAGATTACTGAAGAAGAGATCACGGAAGAGCGGTTTGCCACTTATCTGGATACCAGGGATCTGCCGGATCCTGATCTGATGATCCGGACCAGCGGGGAGCAGCGTCTGTCCAACTGGTTATTGTGGCAGCTGGCCTATGCCGAATTCTATTTTACGGATGTACTCTGGCCGGACTTTAACAAAAAGGAACTGGAGAACGCCATCGTTTATTACAATACCAGGGAACGAAGATACGGAGGAGTATAAGAAGGCTTATGTTTAAACAAAGGTTGATCAGCGGGATCATTTTGGTGATTATAGCATTCGTCACACTCTATTATGGAGGCTTTCTCACTTTTGGTGTGGTTGCGGCAATCTCTCTGATCGGTAATTATGAATTGTTGAGGGTTATCCGCCAGGAGAAGTCTGCCCTGGCTGTCGCCAGTTACACTGCCGGCATCCTGTATTATGTCCTGCTTCTGCTGGAACTCAATCGCCTGATCCTGCCGCTTGTTCTGCTGTTTTTAGTGGTTTTGCTGTCCATTTATGTTTTCACATTTCCAAGGTATGAGATCAGCCATGTGGCCATCTCATTTTTCGGATTGTTCTATGTGACGATCATGCTGTCCTACATCTACCAGATTCGTATGCTGGATAATGGCGGTTTCAAGGTCACACTTTTATTCCTGGCCGCCTGGGGCAACGACACCCTGGCTTACTGTGCGGGCCGTCTGTTCGGAAAGCATAAGATGTCGCCTGTTCTGAGCCCGAAAAAAACCATAGAAGGAGCAGTGGGAGGGGTCGTAGGTGCTGGTCTTTTGGGTGCTATCTACGGCTTGATCTGCAACTATTTTATCACTGAGACATTCAATATGGTGCTGGGATTCGCACTTCTTTGTGCCATTGGCGGACTGATCTCCATCATCGGTGATCTGGCTGCTTCCGCCATCAAGAGAAACTATGACGTGAAAGATTACGGTAATCTGATACCGGGTCATGGTGGCATCCTGGACCGTTTTGACAGTATTATCATCATAGCTCCGATCATCTATTATCTTCTTACCATGGTGATAGCGATAGGTTAGGATCGGCAGCATACCCTGCCATATCTACAGGCAGGGATGGAGGGAAATATGAAGAAAATTGCGATATTAGGTTCCACCGGATCCATCGGAACCCAGACCCTGGACGTGGTCAGGGAACATCCGGATGAACTTGAGGTTGTGGCCCTGGCGGCAGGGCGTAATAAAGACAGGCTGAATGCCCAGATCGAGGAGTTTAAGCCCCGGATCGTCAGCCTGGATGATCCCCAGGCAGCGGCAGAGTTAAAAGAAGAATGGAAAGACAGGGGTGTGGAGGTCTTGTGTGGAAAAGAAGGCCTCATGGCGGTTGCCGGGATGGAAGAGTCCGATATCGTGGTGACAGCTGTGGTCGGCATGATGGGAATCCTTCCCACCATGGAAGCCATTTCTAAAGGAAAAGATATCGCCCTTGCCAACAAGGAGACTCTGGTTACGGCAGGTCATCTGATCATCCCCATGGCTAAGAAATACGGAGTACGGATCCTCCCTGTGGATTCGGAACATTCCGCCATCTTCCAATGCCTGCACGGAAACCGGCACCAGGATGTGGACAAGCTCCTCATCACTGCTTCCGGCGGACCTTACTATGGAGTGAAGAAAGAGGATGTGGAGAAGGTTACATTGCAGGACGC
>CAMNGO010000057.1 GCA_946538445.1 uncultured Lachnospiraceae bacterium | reverse complement strand
CGTAAGTGGAGTAGAGATCGGCACAGACCTGGCCCAGATGCGGCTGTATGCCCAGTTCGATACCGTGAAGAAGGCAGATCCGTTCACTGTATTTGGCTTTTAATCGCTGGCATTCCGCTTCATAGCGATCGAAGTCTATCATAAAACTTAACGGCTCTTCCGTATCGGGAAAATCAGGGTCCACATGCTCCGTAAAACAGATGGATTCCATCCCTGCCAAGATGGCGGCTAGGACCATTTCTTCCATGGGGATGTCCGAATCGGATGAGAAAGATGTGTGAAGGTGGGAGTCAGTTCTGATCATATATAATACCTCTATTTCCAATTTTTAGTTCATGATACTATGAACCCGGAGTTCATTTCAACCGGATTTTTGTATAAATGATATAGATTTGCTATAGAAAGCATTATATTATAAAAATATATGAAATAATTATGATTTAAGACTTGAAATATAACGGATAATTAGGTAAAATAGTTAAAGATTTGACAGATGCCAGATCAGTCTGTAGGTCATGTATGACCGGCAGATGCAGTATATTAATTATCACTAACTTAGGAGGAATTTATCATGGCAGTAAAAGTTGCAATCAATGGATTCGGACGTATCGGCCGTCTGGCTTTCAGACAGATGTTTGGTGCTGAAGGTTATGAAGTTGTTGCTATCAACGATCTGACAAGCCCGGACATGCTGGCTCACTTATTAAAGTATGATTCTTCTCAGGGAACATATGCTCTTGCATCCACAGTTTCCGCTGGCGAAGATTCCATCACAGTAGACGGAAAAGAGATTAAGATCTATGCTTTCCCGGATGCTAACAACTGCCCATGGGGTGAGATTGGTGTTGACGTAGTTCTTGAGTGCTCCGGCTTCTACACAAGCAAAGCAAAAGCTCAGGCTCATATCAATGCTGGCGCTAAGAAGGTTGTCATCTCTGCACCTGCAGGCAATGACCTTCCTACAGTAGTATTTAACGTAAACCACGACATTCTTAAAGCTGATGATACCATCATCTCCGCTGCTTCCTGTACCACAAACTGTCTGGCACCTATGGCTGACGCTCTTAACAAGTACGCAGCAATCCAGGCTGGTATTATGTGCACAATCCACGCTTACACAGGCGACCAGATGACTCTGGACGGACCACAGCGTAAGGGTGACAAGAGAAGATCCCGTGCAGCAGCTTGCAACATCGTTCCTAACAGCACAGGCGCAGCTAAGGCAATCGGCCTTGTTATCCCTGAGCTCAATGGCAAACTTATCGGTGCTGCTCAGCGTGTTCCTACACCTACAGGTTCCACCACAATCCTGACAGCTGTTGTTAAAGGTGCTGATGTGACTGTAGAAGGTATCAATGCCGCTATGAAGGCTGCTTCCAATGAGTCCTTCGGTTACAATACAGATGAGATCGTATCCTCCGATATCGTTGGTATGACATTTGGTTCCTTATTCGATGCAACACAGACAATGGTTAACAAGGTTGCCGATGATTTATATGAGGTTCAGGTTGTTTCATGGTATGATAATGAGAACAGCTACACATCTCAGATGGTTCGTACTATCAAATATTTTGCTGAGTTAGCATAATCGGTACACCGTTCTTATAATTGATCCAGACATGGGTCCGGTCGTTTGGGCCGGACCCGTTTTTTTCCATAATAGGATATTTCAATTACTGATACAGGAGGAATAACGATGGGATTAAATAAAAAATCAGTAGATGATATCAATGTAAAAGGCCTTCGCGTTCTCTGCAGATGCGATTTCAATGTTCCCTTGAAAGATGGAAAGATCACCGATGAGAACCGTCTTGTGGCAGCTCTTCCGACCATTAAGAAACTTATCGCTGACGGCGGTAAAGTGATTCTTTGTTCTCACCTGGGCAAGGTAAAGACTGAGGAAGATTACACTACCAAGACATTAGCTCCCGTGGCAGTACGTCTTTCCGAACTTCTCGGACAGGAAGTAAAATTTGCCGCTGACCGTGAAGTGGTAGGGCCAAATGCAAGAGCAGCTGTGGAAGCAATGAAAGATGGCGATGTCATCCTGCTTGAGAACACACGTTTCCGCAAGGAAGAGACCAAGAACGGAGAAGCATTCTCCAAGGATCTTGCTTCTTTATGTGATGTATTTGTCAATGATGCTTTCGGTACCGCTCACCGGGCACACTGTTCCAACGTCGGCGTTTCTGCTCTGGTAGATACTGCTGTGGTCGGCTATCTGATGCAGAAGGAGATCGATTTCCTCGGCAATGCCGTTGAGAACCCGGTTCGTCCTTTCGTTGCTATCTTAGGCGGCGCGAAAGTGGCAGACAAATTAAATGTTATCTCCAACCTTCTGGAGAAATGTGACACCCTGATCATCGGTGGAGGTATGGCTTATACTTTCCTGAAGGCAAAGGGTTATGAGATTGGAAAATCCCTTCTGGATGACACCAAGATCGATTACTGTAAAGAAATGATGGACAAGGCAGAAAAACTTGGCAAACAGCTTCTTCTCCCCATCGATACCGTATGTACCGATGAGTTCCCGAATCCGATCGATGCAGAGATCGCAACAGTTGTTGTTGATTCCGACAAGATTCCTGCTGACAAGATGGGCATGGATATCGGACCCAAGACCATCGAGCTTTACTCCGACGCTGTAAAATCTGCCAAGACAGTTGTATGGAACGGACCTATGGGTGTATTCGAGAATCCGATTCTTGCAACAGGTACCAAGGCAGTTGCCGCTGCATTGGCTGAGACGGACGCTACTACCATCATCGGTGGCGGTGACTCCGCAGCTGCTGTAAACCAGCTTGGATACGGTGCTAAGATGTCCCACATCTCCACAGGTGGCGGAGCATCTCTGGAATTCCTGGAAGGAAAGGAATTGCCGGGTGTGGCTGCAGCCAACGATAAATAGATACCATAACAATATAATGAAAAGAGGAAGATAAATTATGCGTAGAACAATTGTTGCCGGTAACTGGAAGATGAACAAAACTCCTTCTGAGGCAGTGAAATTAGTTGAGACTTTAAAACCATTGGTAGCCAGTGATGATGTTGATGTTGTATTCTGTGTTCCTGCCATCGATATCGTTCCCGTTGTGGAAGCTGTAAAAGGCACGAATATCAAGGTTGGTGCTGAGAATATGTACTATGAGGAGAGCGGTGCTTACACAGGCGAGATCTCCCCTGCCATGCTGGTGGATGCCGGTGTTGAATATGTCGTATTGGGACATTCCGAGAGAAGAGAATACTTCAAAGAGACCGATGCAGACATCAATAAGAAGGTTCTTAAAGCTCTCGAGCATAACCTTATTCCGATCATGTGCTGTGGCGAGTCCCTGGAACAGAGAGAACAGGGTGTGACTATGGATTTCATCCGTCAGCAGGTTAAGATCGGCTTACAGAATGTTCCGGCAGAGCAGGCTGTCAAAGTTGTGATCGCTTACGAGCCAATCTGGGCTATCGGAACCGGCAAGACTGCTACCACAGAGCAAGCTCAGGAAGTTTGCGGCGAGATCCGTAAATGTATCGCTGAGATCTATGACGATGCTACTGCTGCAGCAATCCGTATCCAGTACGGTGGTTCTGTTAATGCCAAGACTGCTCCTGATCTGTTTGCTCAGGAAGATATCGATGGTGGTCTGGTTGGTGGCGCTTCTCTGAAAGAAGATTTCGGAAGTATCGTAAATTACAAATAATCGAATATCATTATGTGATACAATCAGAATCGCTTCGGCGATTCTGATTGATTTACTTACTAGGAGATCAGAAAATGAGTAAAAAACCGACTGTTTTAATGATATTAGACGGATTTGGGCTGAATGAAAGACAGGATGCGAATTCTGTTTTCCTGGCAGATACTCCCAACATTGATAAACTCATGAAGGAGTATCCTTTTGTGAAAGGATATGCCAGCGGAATGGCTGTCGGCCTTCCGGACGGACAGATGGGCAATTCCGAGGTTGGCCACCTGAACATGGGTGCCGGCCGTATTGTTTATCAGGAATTGACACGCATCACCAAATCCATACAGGATGGAGACTTCTTTGAGAATCCGGCCATGCTTGAAGCAATGGAGAACTGTAAGAAGAATAATGCGACGCTTCATCTTTATGGATTGCTGTCTGACGGTGGTGTTCACAGTCATAATACCCATCTGTATGCCCTTCTGGAGATGGCAAAAAGGAACGGGCTCACAGATGTATGTGTGCACTGCTTCCTGGATGGACGTGACACGCCCCCAAGTTCCGGCAAAGACTTCGTGGCAGAATTAGAGAAGAAGATGGAAGAGATCGGCATCGGTAAAGTTGCCTCCATCGAAGGCCGCTACTATGCCATGGACAGAGATACCAACTGGGACCGTGTGGAGAAAGCTTATGCAGCTTTGGTATACGGGGAAGGGAATACGGCTGACAGTGCAGAGGAAGCTATGGAAGCTTCTTATGCAGCAGGTGTCACCGATGAGTTTGTCATCCCTGTTGTGATCATGGAAGATGGAAAACCGGTAGGAACGATCAAAGAAAACGATTCCGTTATCTTCTACAATTTCCGTCCGGACCGTGCCAGAGAGATTACCCGCTCCCTGTGTGATCCGGATTTTACCGGATTTGACAGAAGGGATGGATATTTCCCGCTTACTTACGTATGCTTCTCTGATTATGATCCTACGATTCCCAACAAACTCGTAGCTTTCCATAAGGTGGAGATCACCAATACCTTTGGACAGTTTATCGCAGATCACGGCATGAAACAGCTTCGTCTGGCCGAGACAGAAAAATATGCCCATGTGACATTCTTCTTTAACGGCGGTATCGAAGTGCCCAACAAGAATGAGGACCGTATCCTGGTGAAATCACCCGGAGTAGCCACCTATGATCTTCAGCCTCAGATGAGCGCACCTGAAGTGGCAGATAAGCTCGTGGATGCCATCAGAGGCCAGGAATACGATGTGATCATTATCAATTTTGCCAATCCGGATATGGTTGGACATACCGGTGTCCAGGAAGCTGCCATCAAGGCAGTGGAAGCAGTGGACACCTGCATCGGAAGAGTTCTGGAAGCTCTGTATGAGGTGGACGGACAGATGTTCCTCTGTGCGGACCACGGAAACTGTGAACAGATGATTGATTATGAGACAGGAGCTCCATTTACCGCTCACACAACGAATCCGGTACCTTTTATCCTGATCAATTACGATCCGGACTATACCTTGAGAGAGGGAGGATGTCTTGCAGATATCGCTCCTACGTTGATCGAGATGATGGGCATGGAACAGCCCCCAGAGATGACAGGAAAGTCATTATTGATCAAGAAATAAATAGCAAGGCTGTTATGGTATGACTGCCATAACAGCCTAGTCTTTTGTCAGAAGAAGACTTGTCCGCAAGTCTTGAATGGAGAAATAAAAATGAAAATAGGCAGGAATGATAAATGCTGGTGTGGCAGCCAGAAGAAATATAAGGTTTGCCATATGGCTTTTGATAATAGAATAAAGGATTACCGTGCCCGTGGCTATGAGGTGCCGAATCATGACATGATTAAGACACCGGAGCAGATTGCAGGGATTCGGGAAGCAGGAAAGAAAAACACCATGGTTCTGGACTACATCACTCCTTTTGTGAAAGTCGGTGCCAACACGGCCGAACTGGACAGGCTGATCGAAGCATACACCAGGGAGATCGGATGTATTCCGGCTTGCCTTGGCTATGAAGGATACCCCAAGAGTGTGTGTATCTCTGTGAATGATATCGTCTGCCACGGCATACCGGCGGAAGACTATATCCTTCAGGACGGGGATATCGTAAACGTGGACTGTACCACCATCTATAACGGATATTTTGGAGATGCCTCCCGTATGTTTCTGATTGGAGATGTGGACGAAGAAAAGCGTAAACTGGTACAGGTCACCAAGGAATGTCTGGATCTCGCCCTGGCGAATACAAAGCCTTGGGGCACTCTGGGAGATATGCAGTATGCCTGCAACAAACACGCCACGGAGAACGGATATACCATCGTCCGGGAAATCGGAGGCCATGGTTGCGGCGTAAGATTTCATGAAGAACCCTGGGTGGGGCATATCGGGGAACCCGGAACAGGAATCCTTCTGGTGCCCGGCATGACATTTACCATCGAGCCCATGGTTAACATGGGAGGGCCGGAAGTCTTTCAGGATGAAGAGGACGGATGGACTATCTACACCCTGGATGGCATGCCATCTGCCCAGTGGGAGTACACGATTTTAGTGACGGACGACGGAACAGAGATCCTATCACATTAAGCAGGTGATCAGATGCCATCGAAAGAGAAGAATAAGCAGGCGACCTCGAAAAATCCGGAGAGATATTATGCATTTTTTGATGCAGAGTACACCTGCTTTATGAATTACGACAGAAAATTTGACAGAAATCACAGTAATGAGGTTATATCCATCGGGCTTGTCATTGCGGATCATAACTTTGACCTGGTGGAGGAATACTATACCCCCATCTGCCCCAGGTACAATCCTGTACTGACAAAATACTGCAAGGAGCTTACCGGTCTCACCCAGAGAGAGATCTCCGAGGCACCGTCTTTTGAGGAAGCCTTTCATAAGATGGACATGATCCTTCAGAATTATCAGATCAATATGGTCTGCGTCTGGGGAAATGACAGGATTACTTTGGAGGATGGACTTCGTAAAAATCATCCATTTATCTCCAAGAGATACAAAAGACTTGTGGGAAAGGTGACGGATATTACCAAGAGATTGACCAAGAGAGTCTTTGGATACAGCATGAGTGTCAGTCTGGCCGATATGAAATTCATCTGCGGTATGGAACATCTGGTATCCCACAATGCCCTTGAGGACGCCAGGGACTTGTACCAGATCACCAGGACTGTGATGACAAACCGCTACAAGAAGGCGAAGGTGAGACAGCTCGAGGATTATGTCAATCAGAGAGATACCTACCACAGGCACCGCAGATTTCGCAAATTGTGGCCTTTGGATGAGTATCCCAGAAAAAAATCGCCGGCATTTAAGGCTGCCAGCGAGAAATACATTCAGAGTCTGAAGGAGTTCTACAGGAAGGAAGGGGAGAGTCTGCCTGCTCCCATCCTGGCAATTTGTGACGATATCCGCAATCTCTCCGGTATGGATGCCAGAGATTGTCCGAAGCTGATTGATAATTGATCGGATTTGTTGTACTATATTAGGGTGAGATAATTATCCTATGTGAGGAGGAAAACAATGAAGAAATATATAGCATTATTGCTTGCACTGACGATGGTTTTTACTATGGCAGGCTGTGGAAAGAAATCAGCGGAATCCAGTACCGCTGCGGAATCTGCCACCCATGAAAAAGTGGAAGATGGCCGGCTGAAGATCGGTTTCATCCTGCCGGCTGAAGATGGAGCACCGGACACGGAAGCAAGAATAATGGCAATCCGCAAGATGCAGAAGAAGACCGGGCTGAGTGACAGCCAGATATTCATACAGCGTAATGTGGGAAAAGAAGAATGTCCGGAGGAAATCAAAACTCTGGTTAAGAACGGCTGCCAGCTGATCTTCGCGTTGGGAGCCCGATATGAGGAAGCTGTCATCGAAGCAGCTGCGGAGAATACTGATGTCTGGTTTTGCCTGGAAGGAGGCAGGGAGAGTATTATGTCAGATCTTCCTAATCTCCATACTTTCAATTCCAGAATCTATGAAGCATATTATGCCGCTGGTGTCATTGCAGGCATGAAACTGAACAACATGCTCAACAAGGGAAAGATTTCCCCTTATGACTGTCGTGTGGGCTTTGTGGCATACAAAGACTGTGCCGAGACCAACACTTGTATCAATGCTTTCTACATTGGAATCCGGGAAGCCTGTACCCAGTCGACCATCGATGTGCGCTATGTAGGAAAACGCGGCAACTATGATGCAGATGGTGAGGCTGCCAGACAGCTGACTGCTTCCGGTGTGGGAATGATGTGTACTTACATCTATACTTCCGCGGCCGCTGCAGTTTGTGCCGAACATGGTATTCCTATTATCGGAAATGAGAACAACATCATTGACACGGCACCAAAGCATGCCCTTACCTCTACCTTTACCGACTGGAGTTACTATTATATCGAAGCCGTAAATGCCATGACCGGCGGACAGGTACTAGATAAGGATTTCTGTGGGGGATATAAAGGCGGAATGGTTCTGCTTACCCAATTAAATGATGCAGAAGTCGGTGAGGAAACTGCGGAAAGGCTGATGGAAGTGGAGAAGAAACTTCGCGACGGCAAAGTGAAGGTTTTTAAAACAGATTCCTTCACCATCGATGACAAATCTCTGGAGAACCTCATAAAGGATGGCGGAGATTACAAAAAGTACAAAAAATATGTGAAAAACGGACAGCTGAAAGAGCAAAGTCTCATGTCTGCTCCGATTTTTGATGACCTCATCGACGGAATCACAGTAAAAACCGAGAATTACCTGGAAAGTACCGAGGAGGAAAGTGAATCGGAAGGACAATAGAGTTCCTGTATTCAGGAAAGAAATACTTGCCAATCGGCGGCAGGTATGATATGATATCGGAAGTTGTGCGATGAGGAGGTGTGAAAATGATTCGGACAGTCTTTACAGTATTATTTATTATCGTATGTCTCGCATTAATCGTAGTTGTATTGATGCAGGAAGGTAAATCTGCAGGATTAGGATCTTTAAGTGGTCAGGTCGACAGTTATGTGAGCAAGAATCGTGGCAGAACAAGAGAAGGAAAGCTGGAGAGAGCAACCGTTATCCTTGGAATCCTGTTCTTCGCACTGGCAATCGGACTTAGTCTTAAAGTTTTTATGTAATTATGATAGAATGCCGTCTCATTACGATATGAGGCGGCTTTATTTCTTATACTCGTGGACGAGTTTGAATTCAGATTGAGGAAAAAATGAAGGATCAAGCATTATTTGAACAGAAAAAAAAGAATATAAAGGACATGATCCTTGGGGAAGAATACCGTCCCATGAAGTTCAAAGAGCTTGCCTGGCTCCTGGGAGCTTCGGAGCAGGACCGGAAGGACTTAAAAGAAGTCCTGGATGCCCTGGTGGAGGAGGGGAGCATAGAACTTACCGGAAAAGGGAAGTACATGAAACCTCAGAATATAAATGCAGTGGGTATATTCACGGGGAATGCCCGGGGATTTGGCTTCGTTACTGTTCCCGGTACTCCCGAAGATATCTTCGTTCCGGAAGAGTACGTGAATGGAGCATTTCATCAGGATACGGTTCTGGTAAAAGTCAGACCTTATCAGGTTCCGGGAAGGAAAAAGGAAGGATGCGTCCTGAAGATTCTGGAGAGAGGCTGCAAGGAGCTGGTTGGAACCTACCACAAGAAGAATCATTTCGGATTTGTGATACCGGATGACTCCCGTTTTGGTAAAGATATCTATATCCCTAAGAGATATACGCTTGACGCAAAACAGGATGATAAGGTTGTGATCGGAATCCTTGATTACGGCTCTGACGGGAAGAAGCCGGAAGGTCAGGTGAAACAGATTCTGGGCAGCATTCATGATCCTGCCACAGATGTCACTTCTATTCTGGCGGGTTATGGGATTGAAGAAGTTTTTCCAAAAGCGGTGGATATTGAGGTTTCCCGTATTCCATCTACTCTTTCAGAAGAAGACTCTCATGGAAGACTGGATCTGAGATCCTGTCTCACGGTCACCATAGACGGGGAAGATGCCAGAGACCTGGACGACGCCATCACTCTTTCAAAAGAGGGAGATCATTACCTCCTGGGTGTACATATCGCAGATGTATCCCATTATGTCAGGGAAGGAAGTGCCCTGGATGCAGAGGCCATCAAAAGAGGGACCAGTGTATATCTGGCAGACCGGGTCGTACCTATGCTGCCACGTCAGTTATCGAACGGTATCTGTTCTTTGAATGCAGGGGAAGATCGCCTTAGTTTAAGTTGCCTGATGACCATCGATGGTCAGGGCAATGTGACGGACCACAGGATAGCGGAGACCATCATATGTGTGGACCAGAGAATGAGCTATACCGGAGTCCAGGCTATTCTGGAAGGGAGATTCCACCCGGAAGGAGAGCGGGAGGACATCGTGGAGTTATGTTTTCTCATGAAAGAAACGGCGGCTGTCCTAAAGGAGAAGCGAAAGAAACGGGGAGCTATTGATTTTGATTTTCCGGAATCCAAGATTATCCTGGATGCGACGGGATACCCGGAAGCAATCTATCCTTATGAGAGGAATACTGCTACTGACATCATAGAAGATTTTATGCTTCTGGCCAACGAGACAGTTGCGGAAGATTATTTCTGGCAGGATGTTCCCTTCCTGTACAGGGTTCATGAAGCTCCTGATCCGGAACGTATTAAGAAACTGGATATTTTTATCCACAATTTCGGATACTATCTTAAAACAGGAAGAGAGCGTTTTCACCCGAAAGAGATTCAGAAACTGCTGTTTTCCCTGGAGGGGGAGCCCGAGGAAGCCCTGATCAGCAGGCTGGCCTTGCGTTCCATGAAAAGAGCCAGGTACTGTGTGTCTAACCTTGGGCATTTTGGTTTGTCCACCCAGTACTATGCTCATTTCACATCACCTATCCGACGCTATCCGGACCTTCAGATCCATAGGATCATAAAGGAAGGACTGCATGGCAGTTTAAACAGAGACAGGCTGG
>CAMNGO010000056.1 GCA_946538445.1 uncultured Lachnospiraceae bacterium | reverse complement strand
AATACAAGTCGGAAAGGAGTAATAGAGATGGATATCTATGAGAAAATAGATCTGCAGGATTGTCCTTTATGCGGAGGGGCGTCTTTGCTGGAGGAGGAGAGAGGCTGTGGTTTCTATGTAACATGCCTGGACTGTGGGTGTTACACTGTGACCATCGATTATAAGTCAAAAGAGGGCAGACTGGATGCGGCTGAGAAAGCAGCCTATCTGTGGAATACCGGAAAGGTGATTTCCAACAGCCCCGGAGAGTGATCTTATTATGAAGAAAGTATTTATCTGCATATGGCTGATTCTGGCGATCTTCTGCCTGATCTACGGGATCCTGGTAAGGATGACCGGATCCGGAACCCCCTTTTTTATGGTCTGGCTGGCCACAGGAGTTCTTTTCCTCCTGTTTGCAGTCTTGGTGTGGACAGACCTGTGGAGCAGATTCCCCACTGCCATACACATCTTGTTTGGGATTGCCGTGATTGCCTTTCTGGTTCTCTTTTTCATTCTGGAAGGCCGCATTCTGAGTGGTTTCCATGAGAAAGGGAAGGAGAATCTTGACTATATTATTGTTCTGGGAGCTCAGGTAAGGGAGGACGGCCCCAGCCCGGTATTAGCATATCGGTTGGAGAGAGCAGTGGACTATCTGGAGGAGAATCCGGAGACCATCTGTATCGTTTCCGGCGGGAAGGGGTATAACGAACCTTGTACGGAAGCGGAAGCCATGGCAGCATATCTTGCGGAGCGGGGAATCCCGGAGGAGAGGGTCATCCAGGAGAAGGAAGCGACCACCACGAAAGAGAATATCCGATTCAGTATGTCCTTTATGAAGCCGGATGCTTCTGTGGGTATTGTTACCAACAATTTCCATGTATACAGGTCCTTGCGCATTGCAGAGGATCAGGGGCTGGATGATTTCTGTGGTATCGCAGCCGGCAGCAGGAGATTTTATCTGCCCAATAACATGTATCGGGAGTTTTTCGCCCTCGGGAAGTATTACCTGGCAAAAATATTCCCTATATAAATATTTTCTGTGATATTATTTACGATAGATAACTACTGATTCGACGGGAGGGATCATAATGGCAGTTTGTAAGAGATGCGGCGCTACATTTGACTATAATAAGCGGGAAGGGGTCTGCCCCAAATGCTGTTTCTACAACCGTCCCAACAATACATGGCAGGAAGACGACAGCTGGATCAAAAACTACAGTTACGAAGACAACAGTTTTGAATTCTCCACCCACGATGCGGATTATGACGACAGGGATTCCAGAGACCATCTGAAAGATGTTCTCTTTGACGGCAACCGAAGATTCTCCATGCCAGGTCATAATGGACATAAAGAGTTATCCGGCAGCCACACTCACCTGGATGACGGAAGAGTGGTAAAGGGCAGGGGAACCGGCAGACAGAAAAATGTTGCAGACAGAAAAAATGCAAATCAGCCCGCCAAAACCAAACCTAAATTTGGAGTGGGCACCATCGTGGTCATTATCGTATGGCTCTACATCATAATCGGTTTTCTTTTAAGCATAATACGGTAGGGGAATATCATGTTTGAATTTACATTATTTAAGAGTTTATATTTTGAGATGGATAAACATAAGATCGAGGGGGTAGTTGAGACCAAGGACGGCAATAAGACAAACCGTCGCCTGGAAGTAACTTACCCCAAGGCTCCGGAGATTACCTCCATCACCATTCAGGAGAGGATCCTGCCCATGGTGGACCGGTATTTCTTCTTTGTAAATGATGAGGAACTCCCGGTGGAACTGTCCGAAAGACCCGAAGCCAGACAGGTGATCTTTGAGTTTTATAAGGATCATTTTCCGTCATACCTCAAAAAAGGACTGGTAGGGGATATGACCAAGGAGAATATCCTGGAATGTTTTGAGGTCTTTAATATGCCGGATTACCGGCCCAAGCATGCTTACCCCGGGCTGGTGAAGCTGGAAGACATCAGAAACGGCCTTGTACATGATGACGACAAGCCAAAATACTCTTTTCCGGGGCTGGAATTATTCTCAGAAAAGAGCAAGAAGATTCTGATGAACCAGGGGAAACCAGCCGCATCCGGATGGAAGGGATACACGGAATTTGATGCGGAGGATACCGATAAGGCCAGGGAACAGGTAAATGATAAACTGGCAGCTATGAAGAAACAGTTTTCTTCGGAAATCAGTAATCTCGGTATGAGTGAGGAAGAGATGCTGGAGATTGCAAAATCCGGTAAATCCGCCGAAGAAGAATGAAAGGAAAAGAGATGCATCGACTAGTATCTAAATTGATTTTATACCGTAATCTGGGGGAAAACAGTATCCTGAAACAGATGTCAGAGATATTCAGGCGTTTCGAAAACGGCCATGACCGGCCGGAAGATCTGGTGACGGACATCTATTGTCAGATTAAAGCCCTGCTGGACCTGGGAACCACCTTTGGCTTTGACAAGAATCTATGGCATAATTATCTGACTTTTGTGCTGATTACCAATGAGAATTCCTTCAGCATGACCAGTGAGAAGGTTGGTAAAAATGAAGGGACGGTCAACCACTTTGCCAAAAATGATTTTGCGGTATTCATGCAGCTCTTTCGGTATGATTTCCGTCCCATCGAGGAAGCTCTTGGAATCGATTGCTTCTCCACCCTGCTGAACTACCATTCCATCGCCAAGCAGGAGAGGATGTATAACCGTAATGTCAGTGAGAAAGTTCGTGCCTTGTCAGATAAACTGGCTGCCGCAGAGGATGTGGATACTTTCTTTGATGAGGTGGTAGGCTTCTACCGGGATTATGGTGTGGGAATGTTCGGTTTGAATAAAGCCTTCCGTTTCACTACGGATAATGGTAATCTGGAGTTTATCCCCATCAATAACCTGGATAAGGTTGTGCTGGATGACCTGGTAGGTTATGAACTCCAGAAAAAGAAACTGATCGAAAACACAGAGGCCTTTGTGGCCGGGAGACCCTGCAACAACTGCCTCTTATACGGGGATGCGGGTACCGGTAAATCTACCAGTATCAAGGCGATTCTGAATCAGTACTATGATTCCGGACTGCGTATGATCGAGATGTACAAGCATCAGTTCAAGGACCTGTCCACCATCATCAGCCATGTCAAAAACCGGAATTATCGCTTCATCATCTATATGGATGATCTGTCATTCGAGGAGTTCGAGATAGAGTACAAATTCCTGAAGGCAGTCATCGAAGGCGGGATGGAGACAAAGCCGGATAATATCCTGATCTATGCTACTTCCAACCGCCGCCATCTGATCCGGGAAACCTGGTCGGACCGGGCGGACAGGGATGATGAGCTGCATCGTTCGGATACCATGACGGAGAAGCTGTCCCTGGTTGCCAGATTCGGAATCACCATCAACTACTCCAGGCCAAACCAGAAAGAATTCTTTGAGATCGTAAAGAAACTGGCCAAAAAATATCCTCAGATAAACAAATCCGAGGAAGAACTGTGCAGGGAAGCCAACAAATGGGAATTATCCCACGGGGGCACTTCCGGCAGGACAGCCCAGCAATTTATCAACTATCTTGCAGGAATTGCCGGGAATGAGTGAAATATGAAAAAACGGATATAATAGGAGGAAGCCCATAAATCCTAGGATGTATGGGCTTCAAAAATATGAAAAAAATCTTTGGTTACTGAAAAGAAGAGCCTTTCCTGTAACTAAATTCAGTATATAATACAAATGTGTATGAAATGTGAAAAAACTATAAAAAAAGTATGATTTTTGTATGAGGAGGAAACTATGGGTGTGGTGATCGGCAGACTGGATGATCAGGTGGCGAAGGTTTTCCTGGGTAATAATCTGACCAGAAGTACGAAAGACTACCGGAAGATCCTGGAGGATGAAACCATCCCTCAGGAGGAGAAGGAAAGAATTCTTGCAGCCATGAAAAAGAAAGAGGAGGATGATATCATCCTCTGAGCCGTCTCTGTGTGTCAGACAGAGACGGAAGGGTAATAGGAGGTTTCCATGAGGATATCAGTTGCATTGGCTTACTATAATGGAGGAAAATATATAGAAAAACAGGTTTATTCCATCCTGGGACAGCTGGGAGATGAGGATGAACTGATCATTTCCATCGATGATGCTTCCGATGGTTCCATGGAATTGCTGGACAGGATGGCAGACCAGGACAGGCGGGTCCATCTGCTGACAGGCCCCGGGAAGGGTGTGGTCAGAAACTTCGAGCATGCGATCGCCGCATGCAGAGGAGATATCATTTTCCTTTCCGACCAGGAT
Organism: uncultured Lachnospiraceae bacterium; assembly: GCA_946538445.1. Classification (GTDB taxonomy): domain Bacteria; phylum Bacillota; class Clostridia; order Lachnospirales; family Lachnospiraceae; genus Anaerobutyricum. The sequence goes on along the minus strand of CAMNGO010000056.1, from coordinate 6,530 downwards.
GATATCTGGAAGAAGAATAAGGTGGACCAGGTGATGAAAGCCTTCCGGGAAAATGATGTGGATGTAATCCTGCATAATGCGGAGCTCATGGATGGGGACGAAGTAATCCAGTGCGGAGCTACCATGTTCGACTACCGGGGAAGCCGGACCGGCCTTTTTAAAAATTTCGTGAAAAACAGTTACGTAGGATGCTGCATGGCATTCCGGAGTCAGATCAAGGATGTGATTCTTCCGATTCCGGAAGAGATGTATATGCATGATTACTGGATAGGAACTGCAGGAGAGAAGATGGGTGGCAGTGGTCTGCTGAAAGAATGTCTCATCCAGTACCGCAGACATGAGGATAACGTGACAGACCTTACCCACGGATCCCTCTCTTTTATGATAGGCAAAAGACTTTCCATGTTAAAATGTCTCAGGATCCTGAACCGCAGATTGAAAACAGCCGGACATCCGGCTCCGAAAATATGAAAGCAGAAACATGAAAAATATGAAATATAAAAGTGACCGGGAGAAGGAGGATTAGAATGAAAAAAAGAACCATATACATTTTGTCCTTTCTTCTCCCTTTACTGACTCTGATCTGTATGATGATCTACCTGGGAGTGACCCCCTTTGGGGATAATTCTTTGCTGATCATTGATGGGCTGCATCAATATATGCCCTTTTTTTCAGTGCTCTATGATAAACTCCGTGGGGGAGAATCCCTCTTTTATACCTTCCGTACAGGGCTTGGTATAAACTTTCTTTCTCTCTTTTCCTATTATCTGTCCAGCCCCCTTAATCTGATCATTGTCTTTTTTAAAAGAAGCCAGCTGAATATGGTGGTCAGCTTCCTGATTGTGCTGAAGCTGTCCTTAAGCGGCCTATTCGCAAGTATATGCCTGACGGCCAGAAGCCGGAAACCGGACTTGCATATCGTGGCAATCTCAGCGGCCTATGCATTGAACGGATATATGGTGGGCTATTGCTGGAATGTGATGTGGCTCGATGCCATCATGATCCTTCCCATCATCCTTCTTGGAATCGACAGGTTGATCGAGGAGAAGGATGGGAGACTTTACGGGCTGGGTTTGTTTTATGCACTCTTCTGTAATTACTACATCGCATTCATGATATGCCTGTTTTGCGTGATATGGTATCTCTGTCATGAATTCCGGTCCATAAAACAGTTCTTTTTCCGGGGAATCGTATTTACAGTATATTCTTTTCTTGCTGCAGGTATGGCTGCAATCATTTTGATCCCTGCCTATATGGGGATTCGTCAGACTTCTTCGGGCAGCGAGATGAGTCTGCCGGAACACAGCTGGATCACAGGATTCTGGGACCTGATCAGCAGACAGTTTAACATGGCCTACCCTGTGACCCATGATAATTTTGACGGAAATGCCAACCTTTATTTTGGAATCTTTGCGGTTCTCTTCTTTGTACTTTATCTTCTGAACCGTGAGATCAAACTATGGAAAAAATGTAAGAAAGCTTTTCTGGTACTGTTTTTCTACCTGAGTTTTAACGAGAAGATTCTCAACTTTATCTGGCACGGATTCCACGATCAGTACGGAATTCCAAACAGGTTCTCTTTTCTCTATGGAGTTGTTCTTCTTTCTGTGGCATTTGAACTGCTGGAGAACCTGGACACGGTGCGGATCTGGGAGCCGGTGGTGGCTGCTCTCGCCAGTCTTGGTTTGCTGGGAGCAAGTTATTATTTTGCCAAAACATCCCTGGAGTTTGAAGTACTCTGGTCGGCTGTTTTCCTGATCCTGGTCTACGGAATCATCCTGTTTCTCATGAAGAAAGACGGGAAAAGAAAGGCGGCATATCAGATGCTGATCGCTGCGGTAATCACCGGGGAAATTCTTGTTACCAGCTTGCTGAGCTTTGATTCCAACGGGCAGATCAGCATATCCAAATTCTTCTATGCCACAGAAGATATGGAGAGGGCTCTGGAGGAGAACCGGGATGGGACCTTCTTCCGCAGTGAGGTGGCGGAAGGCCTTGTCGTGGATGAAAGTACCTGGTACCCCATGAATGCCATCAGCCTCTTCGGATCCACCGCCCGCAGCGAGATGGTAAGTATCATGGATTCCCTGGGGCTGAATACCGGCGTCAACGAATACCTGTATAAGGGATCTACTCCGGTTACCAACCTGATGTTCAATCTGCGTGATTATTATTTCCATGAGAAGGATCAGCTTCTGACTGATTTTGATTACGTGGATACATATGGAACCATGCGCTATTTCCGGAATCCTGTGGATGGCATGTCCATAGGTTATGGTATCAGTAAGGATATTGATGAATGGTACTATTACAGTGATTATCCTTTCCGGGTCCTGAATGATTTCTGCTACCAGGGCTATGGGGTCGATACAGTATTTGAAGATATTCCGATTCCGGATCCTGTAAGCCACGGATGTACTACTGAGAGGACCAACGACGGAGAGTACTATTTTGAATATGAGAAGAAAGAGCCTGACAATATCGTGTTTGATCTGCAGCTGCCCCGGGGATCAGAGAGTCTGTATCTCTTTTATGACGGCAGCCAGGTTGAAAATGTAAAGATCAGTGTGGACGGTGTCGTGAAAGATGACGGGGACCGGGATGGGCGGATTCTGTCCATCGGTCAGGTGAACCCAAAATCTACCGTGACTGTAGCCATGTCTTTAAAAGGGGAAGACTCTTCCGGCTATGTAAGACTGTCCGCTGCTACATTTCTTCAGGAAAATTATGATTCCCTGGTTCAGGAGATGACGTTTGATACACTGAATATCAGGAAGATGACAGAACGCCATATCGAGGGAACCTTTGATGCCATCGAGGAAGAGTACCTGTTCTTCTCCATTCCATACGATGAAGGATGGACAGTAACCGTCGATGGAAAAAATACAGAAACCAGAACCATTGGCAATGCATTTCTTTCTGTTATAATACCCGAAGGAGAACACGAGATCACCCTGGATTATATTCCGGAGGGATTCAGGACCGGGCGCCTGATCACGATAGCCAGTGCTCTCTGCTATCTTGTGCTGTGCATCTTCACCCACAAGAGAAGAAAAAAGGAAAAGATATTATCTGCAGCTGAGACAACAGGAGGGGATAAGAATGAAGAAAAAGATGCGGATGCCATGGAAGAGAATGACAGCCTTTGTGATGACGGCAGTGCTGTCATTGACGGCAGTAATCTTGATGAGACCGGTCCCGACCCGTGCTGATGAGGTAGAGAAACCTTACCTGTCTCTGGGAGCTGATCTGAAGAAGGACGAAAAAGCAACCGTTCTGAAATTGCTGGGAGTGAGAGAAGACCGGCTTTCTGATTATGAAGTGGTAACCATTACCAATGCCGACGAACATGAGTATCTTGATAATTATCTGAGCGCATCCATCATCGGCTCCCGTGCCTTATCCTCTGTTTTGATTGAGAAGAAGTCCAAGGGAAGCGGGATTCATGTTACCACCAAGAACATCACCTACTGCACGGAGGGCATGTATCAAAATGCACTTAGCACAGCCGGGATCACCGATGCGGATATCACGGTGGCCGGCCCTTTCAAACTGACCGGAACTGCTGCCCTGGTTGGAGCCATGAAGGCTTACGAGGACATGACAGGGGAGGAGATTGAAGAAACCATGAAGGACGCTGCAACCAATGAACTGGTTCTGACCGGAGACCTGGCTGAACAGATCGGAGGGAGCGAGCAGGCGGAAGAACTGATTGCCATGCTGAAGGAATTCATAGCCCAGCATGAGAATCCCACGGATAAAGAAATCGAAGAGGCCATCGAGCAGGGAGAAGACCAGCTTGATATCACTCTGACCGAAGATCAGAAAGAACAGATCATGGAGCTGATGAAGAAAATCGATGATCTGGATCTGGATGTGGATCAGCTGAAGGAACAGGCCAAGGCCATCTATGAGAAAATCACTGATCTGGAAAATTTAGAGAAGGAAAGTCAGGGTTTTATGGAGATGATAAAAGGCTGGTTTGAGAAGATATTCGGGATGTTCGGATGATAAACGGATAAGAAGGATCGCAGGAATGCGGTCCTTTTTCTTTTTGTTAAGAATGGAAATAAAATCTAAAAATGTAAAAATATGGGTTTACAAATGGGCGGTACTGTGATATAGTGAATTCACAAATGATGATATAAGTATAAAATATATTATAAAACAATATGTAACACTATGTTATATAGGACTTTTGCAAGTTCTAATTCAGTTGTCGGGGAGGTATGCAGACGGATGCGAAGGATCTTTATCGGGGAGGAGAAGGAATATGCCAGAAGACTTACCAATTATCTTCTGGGCCATTTGCCTGCCGACATACAGCTTCAGAGTTTTACGGGTCCGGAGATCCTGATTCAGGAGGAGGAGATGGCAGATCTTTACCTTCTGGGGGAAGATTTTTATGAGAAAGTTGTGGCTCTGCTGCCGGATTTTTCGGAGAGAGATATTATTCTGATCCACAATCACCAGGAAGAGGAAGGCTTCTCCAGGCTGGATCCTCCGAAGAAGCTGCTGGGACAGATATGCGACTTCAGGTCGGACCGTAATCTCTTCTGGAGAAAGCATTCCGGCTCCTGTCAGCTTATTGCAGTCTATGCACCTTTTCCTGACATCTCTTTGAGGCGATGGATCTGGAAAGAGATGGAGGCAGGAGATCTCTACCTCGGACTGCAGGATATGGGGGAGTCAGAGCTCCCCTCATCTTCTGAGAGAAAAGACTTATCTGCAGGAATCAGAATGCTGGCTGCCAGAGGCTTTGCTGAAGAATCAGAGGAAGCTGCAACCGATATGGGAAGTCTTTGCTATTACATACATCTTCACGAAGACGATATCCTGGAGCAGATGAAGAAGATGCTTCACCGGGAAGAGGGGAAACATTATCTGGATTCTCCATCCTGGTTTTTTGACTTTCTCGGATTACAGGAGGAGGATTACCGTTGGTTTTTTCATACTTTGAAAGATGATTCGGATTTTTCCAGAATATACGTTGGTCTGGGAAACAATGCAATCCCCTCTCTGGAGTATCTCAGTCTATTCGACCGTATGATCCTGCTTGACGATCCGGGGAGGGAGAAGATTCACAGATTCTGTGACAGATTAGTCCGGACAATTTTAGACGAGGGGTATCTTCCCGAATCATCCGTCGAGGTGAAGACATGTTCCGGAGTGGAGAGGAAAGCATACGGATGGGAGGAATCATTTGAAGCAGGGAGACCATTTTAACCGAACTAAACTGAAGAAAGAAGTGATCAATGAATTGAGAGATTATCTGAATCTCTCAGATGATCAGATCTACAGGGCCATCGATCAGGCTATCCTGCGGGAGAGCAGCCATATCTATGGAACCCTGGCGGAGAAGGCCTCCCTGAGGGCACAGATCTTCGATGATATCCGGAATCTGGGCATTCTGGAGAAATACCTGAAGGATGAGAGAGTGACAGAGATCATGGTTATAGGACCGGAGAAGGTATTTATCGAGAGGGACGGGCAGATGCAAAGGACGGCGGACCGATTTGACACTTCCGAGGAAGTATATCAGATTATCGACCAGATTCTGGCCCCCATCAACCGGGTCGTAAATGAATCTTCCCCTGTGGTGGACGGGAGATTGCCGGATGGCTCCAGGGTACATATCGTGATTCCGCCGATTTCCCTGGAGGGTCCCACCATAACCATCCGTAAGTTCCAAAGAGGAGGGATGACGGTGAAAGATCTGATTGCCTATGAATCCTTCCCACCGGAACTGGAGCCGATTTTATGCACATTTGTTAAGGCTCATTATAACATCCTGATCAGCGGCGCCACCAATTCCGGTAAATCCTCCCTGATCAATGCCCTGTCCGCTTATATCGGAAAGGATGAAAGAATCATCACCATCGAGGATTCCGCAGAATTACAGTTCTTCCATGTAGACAACCTGGTAAGACTGGAAACCAGAAATCCCAATGCCGAAGGGGAAAACGAAGTAACCATGAATGATCTGATCAAGGCCAGTCTGCGGATGCGGCCAAACCGGATAATCGTGGGAGAGGTGAGAGGGGCAGAAGCGTTTTCCATGCTGCAGGCTTTCTCAACAGGACATAGCGGATCCTTAAGTTCCATTCATGCCAATTCAGCGGGGGATGCCTTATCCCGTCTGGAGACGATGGTTTTGATGGGGATGGATCTGCCCCTGAGGGCAATCCGGGGCCAGATTGCATCCTCCATCGATCTGGTGATTCATCTGGGCAGACTAAAGAAGGGAGAACGGCGCCTTCTCGAAATTATTGAGCTCCTGGGGCTCGAAGGGGAGAACTATTCAATCCATCCTTTGTTTTCCTATACGGATGGAAGGTTGATGGCGGCAGAGGATCTGATAAAAAATGATAATCTGACAGCATACGGAGAGAAGGAGAATTATGAGAAGGGGATGAAGAGATATCGGCAGACTTGCAGTTGGGGACAGAGGGAAAAAACGGAGTAAGACCGGTTATAACCGGAGAGGGGTCATGGAATGGATTGCCGGTGAGATGGGAATCTTCTTTCTG
>CAMNGO010000055.1 GCA_946538445.1 uncultured Lachnospiraceae bacterium | reverse complement strand
TCTCGATGGGGCACATTCTTCCATAATGGGAATAATGTACATCACGAACCTCGAAACCGGCACGGTCTCTGGAAAGACCACCGGGTCCCAGGGCGGATAATCTCCTCTTATGGGTCAGCTCGGAAAGCGGGTTGTTATGATCCATAAACTGGGATAACTGGGAGCTTCCGAAGAATTCCTTCACCGCAGCTGTGACCGGCTTGATATTGATGAGGGTCTGCGGGGAAATGGACTCAAGGTCCTGGGTTGTCATTCTTTCCCTGACCACTCTCTCAAGTCTGGACAGACCGATACGATACTGATTCTGAAGCAGCTCACCAACCGCACGGATACGACGATTACCAAGGTGGTCAATATCGTCATCATTTCCGATGCCATATTCCAGATGGATATTATAGTTGATGGAAGCTAAAATATCATCTTTTGTTATGTGTTTGGGGATCAAATCACTGATGCTGCTTCTGATGGCAGCTTTGATCTCATCTATCTCATCATTTTCTTCTAATATTTTCTCAAGGGCTGGATAATATACTAATTCTGTAACACCGACTTCTTTTGGATCAATGTCCAGATACTCTCTGAGGTCAACCATCATGCTGGAGAGTACCTTCACATTTTTCTCTTCTGTGGCTATATAAACATAAGAAACTGCCTTGTTCTGGATCTGATCTGCCTCTTCCCTGGTCAGCTTATGTCCTGCTGTGAAGAGAATTTCACCTGTGGAGGGATCCACCACGTCTTCGCCAAGCACACGGCCTGCGATACGGTTGCGGAACATGAGTTTCTTATTAAATTTATAGCGGCCTACTTTAGCCAGATCATAACGTCTTGCATCGAAAAACATTCCGTTGATCAGGCTCTCTGCGCTATCCACGGATAATGGTTCACCCGGACGAATCTTCTCATAAAGTTTTTTAAGGCCTTCATGATAATTCGTGGCAGTGTCCTTCTCAAAAGTCTTTAAGATCTTCGGTTCCTCACCAAATAAATCTATGATCTCAGCGTTGGTTCCTACCCCGAGAGAACGGATCAAAACAGTGACCGGAACTTTTCTGGTACGGTCAACACGGACGTAAAATACGTCGTTGGAATCTGTTTCGTACTCGAGCCAGGCTCCTCTGTTGGGGATAACGGTACAGGAGAATAATCTCTTACCGGTTTTATCATGGCTGATTCCATAGTAGATACCAGGGGAACGAACGAGCTGGCTGACGATGACACGCTCTGCACCATTGATCACGAATGTACCTGTATCGGTCATCAGAGGAAGGTCACCCATGAAGATATTGGTTTCTTTGATATCATCATTCTCTTTGTTGCGAAGACGAACCTTAACCATCAGAGGAGCTGCGTAAGTTGCATCTCTCTCCTTACATTCTTCAATCGTATACTTCTTCTTCTCTCGCTCAAGTACAAAATCAACAAATTCCAGACTCAGCGTATCACTGTAGTCCTTGATCGGTGAGATATCCGCAAATGCCTCTTTCAATCCGTCGTTCAGGAACCAGGAATAGGAATCCTTCTGGACTTCGATAAGATTAGGCATATCAAGAACATCCTTCTGTCTGGCATAACTCATTCTGATGTTTTTGCTTCCCGGCACCTGCACGGGACGCATTCTGTTTTTATCCATCGATGTATCACCCCTTGAACAATGTCAAATGCAAAATCAACAGTTACATGGCATAAATGCCCATTGTGAATCAGTTTAATATCATACCACAATTGTCAAGGTGTGTCAAACGTTTTTTATATGGAATTATATGGAAATAAAGGGAATTATCTGAGATAAGATCATACGAAAAGAAAAACCCGGACATAAACATCCGGGTTTTGAATCCATAGAAAGGAATGAACCACAATTATTTGATTGTGATCTTTGCTCCAACTTCTTCAAGCTGTTTCTTAACTGCTTCAGCTTCCTCTTTGGATACAGCTTCTTTAACAAGCTTCGGAGCTTCGTCAACGAGAGCTTTAGCTTCCTTGAGGCCAAGACCTGTGATAGCACGTACTTCTTTGATGACTTTAACTTTCTGAGCGCCGATTTCTGTTAACTCAACGTCAAATTCTGTCTTCTCTTCTACTTCTTCTGCCGGGCCACCTGCTGCAACTACAACACCTGCTGCTGCGGAAACGCCAAACTCTTCTTCACAAGCTTTTACTAATTCGTTTAATTCTAATACGGATAACCCTTTAATAACTTCAATAATTTCCTGAGTTGTCATGTTCATATCCTCCATTTTCATATTATTGTTCACTCGTTGCCGGCCATCTCAGCCGGAAAACATATCTTTACTCTGCTGCTTCTGCTGCCGGCTCGCCGTCTTTCTCTGCGATCTGCTTGATCACGCGGGCAAAGTTTGCGATCGGAGACTGAATGCTTCCCAAGAACTTGGCAAGGAGTTCTTCTCTTGATGGGATTGTAGCGATCGTTGCGATACCCTTTTCGTCATAATAGGTACCTTCCACAACACCACTCTTAAGAACACCAATCTTGTTCTTCTTAATGAAACCAGCGATCGTTCTTGCAGCAAGTGTAGCGTCACCTTTGGAGATTGCGAAGGAATTGGTTCCTTCCAGATCTGCGATGATGCCTTCGAATTCTGTACCTTCCACAGCACGTTTCACCATAGTGTTCTTATATACTTTATAAGTCACACCTGCTTCACGACACTGCTTACGGAGTTCTGTATCCTGAGCTACAGTAATTCCACGATAGTCAACAACAACGATGGAGCCAGCTCCCTCTAACTGAGCTTTGATTTCATCAATAATAGGCTGTTTCAGTTCAACTTTTGCCATCTCTGGTCCACCTCCTATAGTATTTGTGTGTACCGCCAAAATGAAAAAACTCTTCTGCCCGACGACAAAAGAGTACATAAATATCCAAAATCAATCATTCGAATATACTTCCTCGGCAGGCGTTATGATCCTTATGCCTTACGGCACCTGCTGTCTTCGGCGTTCATACCCGAGTATCTTACCATTCAATTATCCTGATGTCAAGTAAAATTTTAAAAGCCGCCGCATATAAATGCGGCGGCTGTCAGTCCACCCGTAAGTGAAATTAGAATTTTGCTGGATTAACTTTGATTCCAGGGCCCATTGTGGAAGAGATCGTACAGCTTCTGATGTACTGTCCCTTAGCAGCGGCTGGTTTCGCTTTGATAATCGCATCTATTAATGTCTGGAAGTTCTCGGAAAGCTGCTCTTCTGTGAAAGAAGCTTTTCCGATCGGCACGTGTACGATATTGGTCTTGTCTAATCGATACTCAATCTTACCGGCTTTTAACTCGGCAACTGCTTTTGCAACATCCATAGTAACGGTACCGGCCTTCGGGTTCGGCATTAAGCCTTTCGGTCCGAGGATACGGCCAAGACGACCTACAACGCTCATCATGTTCGGTGTGGCAACAACCTTATCAAAATCAAGCCATCCTTCTTTCTGGATCTTCGGAACCAGTTCCTCTGCTCCAACGAATTCTGCGCCTGCTGCTAAAGCTTCCTCTGCTTTATCACCTTTGGCAAATACTAAAACGCGCACTTTTTTACCTGTTCCATGAGGTAATACTACAGCGCCACGGATCTGCTGATCTGCATGACGTCCGTCAAGGCCCATCTTAAGATGAGCTTCGATTGTTTCATCAAATTTAGCACTGGCAACTTTTTTTACAAGGGCAACAGCTTCCTGTGCTTCATATAAGTTACTTTTATCTCTGAGTTTTGCAGCTTCCTGGTATCTCTTACCTTTTTTCATTATAAAATAACCTCCTGTGGTAATATCGGGAGCGACCCTCCCACTTCGTTCTATCTGATCAATACTATGTTATGCTCTTAAGATCAGTCTTCTACAGTGATGCCCATGCTTCTTGCAGTACCTGCAATCATGCTCATGGCTGCTTCGATACTTGCTGCATTAAGATCTTTCATCTTAATCTCAGCGATCTCTTTAACCTTATCTTTAGAGATAGAAGCTACCTTAGTCTTGTTAGGCTCACCGGAACCGGACTTAATGTTACAGTATTTCTTTAATAATACTGCTGCCGGCGGAGTTTTTGTGATGAAGCTGAATGTTCTGTCCTGGTATACTGTGATGACAACCGGAATGATCATACCCGGCTGATCTGCTGTTCTTGCATTGAATTCCTTAGTAAACTGAACAATATTCACTCCATGCTGTCCCAATGCAGGGCCTACAGGCGGTGCTGGAGTTGCCTTGCCTGCCGGAATCTGTAATTTAATATAACCTGTTACTTTTTTTGCCATGATAGTTAACCTCCTATTGTGGTAATTGCGGGAATCTCCCTCCCACGGGCTTAATGTCTGCTAGACATCATACTTTCTTAACATCTAAGAATCCAATCTCAACGTCGTTGACAAAATCCTGGAAGATCTCTGTTTCTATGGTGACTGTCTGCTTATTCATGTTGATATCTTTTACGATACCTCTGTGATCCTGCAAAGCGCCATAGACGATCTCCACCATATCACCGATCTCGAAATCAATCTCAATCGGAATATCCTGAATGTCTTCTCTTTCTTTCTCTTCATAGATACCAAGCTTACGGAGCTCGGCGTCGGTCAGAGGGATCGGGTCGGAACCCTGAACCTGTCCCACAAATCCTGTGACACCTCTGGTGTTACGGATGACATACCATGTGGATGTATTGTTGATCATGTGGACAAGAACATAGCCGGGAAACATCTTCTTGGCTACGTTTTTCTTCACTCCGTCCTTGACTTCGATCACTTCCTGAAGAGGAATTCTGACCTCGAGTATCTGATCCTGTAAGTCTTTTCTGTTTCTGATCGTCTGATCGATCGTGTCCTTCACTTTCTTTTCATAACCAGAGTAGGTATGCACAACATACCAGTTCATATCTGACATATAAGTGTTTACCTCCTCCAACTAAACGAGAAAATTAATTCCATACTGAAGAATCATATCCAGGGTTGCAATAATGATACCCAGGACAACAGAAACTACCGTGACAGTCACTGTTTCTTTGACCAGCGTGTCGCGATCCGGCCAGCTGATCTTGTGAAACTCTGCCACAAGTCCCTGGAACCATTTATTAGCCCCTTTTTTCTTTGACTCGTCGCTCATGTTATCACTCCTCAAATCTGGTCAGATTATTTTGTTTCCTTATGAACAGTATGTTTCTTGCAGAATCTACAATACTTGCGGGTCTCTAATCTCTCAGGATGATTTTTCTTCTCCTTGGTCGTATTGTAGTTACGCTGCTTACATTCTGTACATGCCAATGTAATCCTCACGCGCACAGCTTCCACCTCCAATTTTTAAAATGTAATTAAGAACATTCCGGATGCCGTAACATCCGTAAGTCTGATGATAGGGGACAGACCGTTGCCATAGCCTGCCCTTGAATTTAGGCATAAAAAAAAGACCTATATCATCGCCAATCTACTATATCACACCCATCTAAGAGAAGTCAATCCAAAAGTTTTTATTTTTGATCTTCCTCTCTTAGAAAGGTAACTGTATTCTCAATGATCCGATTTATAACGGTAATCCTGCCAGGACTCTCATCCTTCCCTGTTCTGCCGTAACATCGATGTCAACTTTGATCCTTCTTTTGATGTGACGGATGTGGCTCATTTGGGGTATCTTTACTCCTTCGCCTTCCGCTTCACAGTGAAGCACCAGCATCTGCCCGATCACAGCACCATGGTAGGTAATCCGGCCTTTTATATGTTCCTCCGGGGAAGGACCATTATCACTGAAAGACTGTTGTTTTCCCGTTACTACACTGCCCGGATCAGGGACATCCACCTCGGGAAGAATACCGGTTGTCATCCAGTGAAGGATCTCGATCACATCTGTCACCATGATACCGGCAGGGGTGTGATAATCCTGGAAATGCATGGTAGTAGCATAGCCGAAGTCACCAAGACGCTTTACATGAAAAGACAGGAACTGGTCCAGGGTATAGTCTGAACAATATCTCATGACAGAAAGACTGTCCCTCTGTTCCTTCAGTTCCTTCAGATATTCATGAATCATCTGATCCAGATTATCCTCTTCCTTATCCACCAATCTCATCATCATTTCCCTGATTTCTTCCTGATACTGATTGATTCTGGAAGCCTGTTTCAAAGATTCCTCATAATATGCGATAAGGGCACTTTCCTGCCTAAGTAATTCCCTGTGTCGGGCGTACTCTCTAAGCCGGGTAAGATGATAATAGTCAATCCAACAGTAGAGTAAGAATATAATAATCATCATGGCATAGAAGATGATGAATCCTCTTTCCTCAAAACTATTTGACAGGGCTAATGCCACATTTGTAAAACAACCGAGTATAAAATAGCTGCCAAGAACCACCTGCAGGAGAACCGTATGAGCCGGTTTCCATTTCCTGTATTCGGCAGAAATCTGGTCTCCGTATCGCAAAAACAGAACGCCTGCCAATGTAATAAAAACGGGAATAAGCAGATCCTGCATCTCAAAATGATTGATCATCGCCTGGTTATCATAGGATGGCCAGAACAGGCTTATGCCAAAAGTGATCACCCGCAGTAAAAAAGTCACTCCAAGTTCTGCCCCGATGAACAGCAATAGATTCTTCTGCAGATTACCCTTAAAAAGGAACCTGACAAATAATATACCCAGCACCGTAACAAATATATTTGATGCATTCAGAAGAATATGATACCAAAGCTCATTTCCATAGATATCACTAAGATAATTGACGATAAACATGGAAAATACAAAACACCGGAAAAGCCACAGAAGAGTGTACCAGAAGATAGTAGTGGAGAGCTTATACCTGATGCCAACTGTTTTATATAATATGATAAAAACAAATATAAACCCAAAACTGTTAAATAATATATATCTGAGATTGTTTATCAGAAATGAGATCATCGACATCTTTATCAATTCCCTTCCATCTTCATCCGATGAACCGAATCTTCTCTCTGCCGGCTTTCCGGGGGATACAATTCCGTCCATACGGTCAGATGATTCTTTTCCTTTTCAAATCGATTGGCAAGCTTTCCATGGTAGATAGCTGCATACTCCGATGCGATGTCCAGGCCAAGTCCATGGCAGAAAACATCCGCCTTTTTTGTTCTGAAATCGATATTTTCACCATTGGCAATGGTGTTCTCCACAAAAATCCCTATGGATCCGTCAGTCTTCTCTGTCAGCCGCAGAATAACCTGCTTTTTTTCTTCAGGGCCAAGGCGTTTCTGCGCTTCGAAGGAATTATCCAGCAGGTTCATGATGATGCTTGTAAGGTGAAAATCATCGATCCAGGAGATATCTTTATAGGTTATCTCAACGTCGAAAGGAATCTCTTCATGAACCGCCTCCCTCTGCTTTATCTGGCAGATTGCATTAAGAACCTCATTATCGCAGAACTTGTCGGTTTGAATCTCATCCATATCACCCTGCAGACCGTTCATAATGTTGATCAGCCCCAGGTATTCTTCATATTCTGCATATTCTTCCCCGTTTTTCAGGAATTCTTCCAATATACGGATATGCTTCCTCAGATCATGACGGTATCTGCGTATGCGGTCAACCTGACCCTCCACTTCAGAATAAAACTGCCGGGTCTTCTTTATCTTCTCCTCCAGTCTGATATTCTCAACCTGAATGTTCCTCAGCCTTCTGAAATAAACCATTGAGATAAATGTAATCAGGAGAATTATGGCAATAACATAAGCTTCTGTCATATCGGCACCTTCAATTCATCTGTTTTTCACACCAATGCAAATACTCCTTCTTGGTAGATCCAAGGTACTTTCTACTGATGGGAATCTTCTCTCCACCGATCAGATGATAGGCGGAACCATCCTTCTGTCCGATGTAAGACAGTTTGATCAGAAAGCTGGAATGGCATCTGGTGAATTCTCCTTCCGGTAAGTCCGGTATGATATCAACGATCTTCTCGCGGATATTGTAATTCCCATTGGCCGTCACCAGCATAGTATATCTGGTCTTCCTCTCAAAATAGCAGATGTCTTTTATCGGGAAGCAGGTCATTCCTCCATGAATCACGTGATAAAAAACCTCCTGCTTCTTCTCATTAATCTTATGGATGATCTTATCCATGACCTTCTCAAGGAGCTGCTCCATATACTCTTTCACCAGAAAATATGTATGTCTGGTTTCATAGACATCCATGGCATAATGCAGATAATTCGTGCAGAAGATGATCTGACAGTCCTCCCAGATCTCGTTGATTGTCACAGCCAGATTGATTCCGCTCTTCTGACCAATCTCGATGTCAAGAAAAACCGCGTCAATCTTTTTATCTTGTGATGCAAGAAGGTCATTTCCATCATCATAAGTAAAAAGTTCCAAAGAGAGAGATCTGCTCTTTGCGTATTTTTGAAACATATCCGAAGCATGCTCAAGCCATATGTGATCATCATCCACTAAAGCTATCCTCATAAAAACATCCCCTGTCACTTTATAAAAAAACCTGCCACCCTGTTTATAAAAGTGGCAGGTTGTCACATCGGTTGTAAGCCATTCATATAAAGAACAATTAAATCGATTATTCTGTATACTGATATTATACATTAACAGTAAATATGATTCAACAAAATTATTATACAAAAAATGTTATAAAAAATGTGTTAAAATTATGTAAAAATTATGCGAAAAATCAGAAGACACTTCTTCCTATCCAAGAATGTGGGACAGGCTTGACTGGATCCCTGCAGCAATCTCAGGTTTATTCATGGTATAGACGTGAATATAACGTACCCCATGGGAGAAAAGATCAATAATCTGCTCTGAGGCATAGATGATTCCCGCCTGTTTCATGGCATCCGGATTATGTCCGAATCGATCCACCATAGCAAGAAATCTCTCCGGAACAACGGTTCCGGACATCTCCACAGAACGCTTTACCTGAATGGCATTGGTAATGGGCATGATCCCGGCGATAATGGGAACCCGGATCCCGATATCTCTGGCCCGATACAGGAAATGATAGAAGATGTTATTGTCAAAAAAGAGCTGCGTCGTAAGAAAATCCACACCTGCATCCACTTTCTCTTTCAGATGAACCAGATCAACATCCCTGCTTTCCGCTTCCACATGTCCCTCCGGATAACAGGCAGCTCCTACACAGATCTCAGGGGCCGTCTCCCTGATATCCCGGATCAGCTCAATGGCGTGGGTGTAATCCTGGTGGGGAGCACCTCCCTGGGGGATGTCTCCACGGAGCGCCATGATGTTTTCCAGCCCGGATTCCCTGTATACGGAAATCATCTTCCTGACATGGTCTTTTGTGGAGGATACGCAGGTAAGGTGGGGGATCACCGTCGTGCTGTACTGCTTCTGGAGCTTTCCGGCAATCT
The DNA here is from genome assembly GCA_946538445.1 of uncultured Lachnospiraceae bacterium. GTDB lineage: Bacteria > Bacillota > Clostridia > Lachnospirales > Lachnospiraceae > Anaerobutyricum. The sequence goes on along the minus strand of CAMNGO010000055.1, from coordinate 1,876 downwards.
CTGCGGTATACTGGCTGGTTCCTCCGCCGGCTCCGTAAGTCACACTCATGAAATCCGGTTGCAAGGCAGCAATCTCCTCCGTTGCCTTGAGAACTGCTTCCATACGGTCGGATGTTTTCGGCGGAAACACTTCAAAAGAAAGCGTCACTTCTTTATTTTTCAAAATATCAGATATCTTCATTCACTACCTCCTCTTCTCAACACAAAAACCTATCAATAATATACACCATAAATAATAAGAAAAAAAGGGTATCTTACGATACCCATTCTTCTGATGATTAACGGTCTTCCCGGAAATACGGCAGTCCCAGGCTTGCCGGTGGTTGATTTTCTTTTTTATTTCTCTTACTGGTGATGACCAGCACGACGATGGTAACCAGGTAAGGAAGCATCTTATAGAGTTCCTTCACCGCAATATGTGACCCGGTAGGGATAAAAAGGTACAGAATGTATAAACCACCGAAGAGCATGGACGCGATCACTGCGATATTTGGCCTCCAGATCGTAAAGATTACCAGGGCGATGGCCAGCCATCCCCTGTCCCCGAAGGCGTCGTTGGACCAGACTCCGCTGGCATAATCCATCACGTAGTAAAGTCCTCCGAGACCTGCGATCATACATCCGGCACAAACGGAGATATACTTGTATTTTGTGATATTGATTCCGGCTGCATCTGCCGTGGCCGGGTTTTCACCGATGGCCCGGAGCTCAAGGCCGGTTCTCGTCCGGTTCAGCACATAGGATGCGCCGAAGGCGATAACGATCGAGATGTAGGCCAGAAAGCCATAAGAGAGGAATAGCTTCCCAAACCATCCCATATTTTTGGCAAAGGGCAGAGCCTTGCTAAAATACTCACTTGTCCTGGAAAGGGCGATGGAGGGCACCTGACTTCCTGTAAGTTTGATCAGAGATCCACCGAAGAAGTTACCAAAACCAACTCCAAATGTTGTCATGGCAAGACCTGTAACATTCTGGTTTGCCCGAAGGGTAACCGTAAGGAAACAGTAGAGAAGTCCCATCAAAAGGGATCCTGCCAGGCAGCAGAGAAGCGGAATCAGGATGGCAAGGGCCGGATTAAGAGCGCCCTCAGTACTCCGCTCGTAGATGAAGGAACCGATCACTCCGGAAATAGCTCCGACATACATGACACCCGGGATACCCAGATTCAGGTTTCCTGCCTTCTCCGAGATCGTCTCACCGGTACAGCCGAACAGAAGAGGGACTGCCTGTGCTACAGCACGGGGAAAAAAGCTGATAAAGTCAAACATTATTTCTCTCCCTCCTTTCCGGCTTTCTTACGGAAGCTCAATTTATAATGGATAAAGAATTCACTTCCGATGATGAAGAACAGGATGATTCCTGTAAGAATGTCACCAAAAGACTGATTCAGCTGATACATTGCAGAGATCTCACTGGCTCCTCGTTCCAGAAATCCCAAAAGAAAACTGGAAAGAATCATTCCACCGGGGCTGAAGTGTGCCAGCCAGGCCACCATAACGCCCAGGAATCCACGGCCACCGGCAAGGGTGGTCGTAATGGTGTGATCCGTTCCTGCTACCATAAGGAAACCTGCAAGACCACAGACTGCACCGGAAAGCAGCAGGGTACGGAGAATGATCCGCCCTACCCTGATACCGACATATCTGGCGGTAGAATAGCTTTCTCCCACAACGGAGAGCTCGTAGCCGTGCTTGCTGTATTTCAGATAAATATGCATGGCGATGGTCACGCCGGCTATGATCAGGATGTTCAGAAGGTATTTATAGTTTCCGATTACCGGGAGCCATCCCTGCATATCCTTCTGGTTAATGATACCCACATTACCGGATCCCTTGGGAACCTCCCACACGATAACAAAATAAGCCACCAGCTGAAT
>CAMNGO010000054.1 GCA_946538445.1 uncultured Lachnospiraceae bacterium | reverse complement strand
CTGCCCTGTTCCAGCCTTCCTTCAGTCTCTGTCTTTCCGCCGCTGTAAGTCTCGGCTCGAAGCGTTTCTCACATTGCCATTTGGAAGCCACTTCATCCATGTCTTTCCAGAAGCCTGTTGCCACACCGGCCAGATATGCAACACCCAGACAGGTGGTCTCTGTGATCACCGGACGTTCTACCGGCACACCCAGGATATCTGCCTGGAACTGTAAGAGAAAATCATTCTGAGCACCGCCGCCGTCCGCGCGGACAGACTGGATTTCAACCCCTGCGTACTGTGCCATGGCATTAAAGGATTCTGCTACCTGATAAGCCATTGCCTCGATGGCGGCACGGCACAGATGTGCCTTGGTGGTTCCTCTGGTGATACCGATGATGGTACCTCTGGCGTAAGGGTCACTGCCGTTAGGAAGTCCGGCAAAAGCAGGAACAAAATATACTCCTCCATTGTCTTCCACGGAAAGGGCCAGTTCTTCTGCTTCTTTTGCATTGGTAACCACACCGGCTCCGTCTCTCAGCCACTGGATAGCGGAACCTGATACATTTGCAAATCCCTCCAGGGCATAGTGCTGCTTGTCTGCGATATCATTGGCTGTCTCGATGAAGAGACCCGTGGATGCCGGAATATTCTGCGGAAGATTCTCCCCTGCGTTTAATACGATAAAGGAACCTGTTCCGTAAGTGTTCTTGATCATACCCGGTTTGATGCAGGCCTGGCCTACTGCTGCCGCTGTCTGGTCGCCGGCACTGGCTGCGATGGGAACAGCATGTCCGAAGAACACATCCGGATCCGTATCCACGGAGAATTTACCGGTGATGGTAAGTTCCGGAAGGATGCTTCTTGGGATGCCGAATTCAGCCAGAAGCTCCTCGTCATAATCCAGTTTTGTAATATCGGCAAGCAGAGTTCCTGCTGTGTTGGTAAAGTCAGTTACATGCGCTTTTCCGCCGCTGAGTTTCCAGATCAGCCAGGTGTCAATCCAGCCATACAGGATGTCTCCGGCTTCAATCCCGGCTTTCACTTCCGGTGCATGCTCCATGATCCATTCAACCTTGGGCCCTGTGGAATTGGTCATGGCAATACTTCCTGAGCTGGCATATTTGCTGTCACCGTATTTCTCCATAAATGCAGTCACTCTGTCCGCGGTTCTCATATCCTGCCAAACGATGGAGTGGTAAACCGCTTTACCGGTGTTCTTGTCCCAAAGTACTGTGGTCTCCCTCTGATTGGTGATACCGATGGCTACCAGATCATCAAAATTCAGACCCCCGTCTTCCACACATTTCTTGATCATAGCCATGGTGACATCAAAGATCTCATTGGCGTCATGTTCTACCCAGCCCGGCTCCGGAAAATACTGTGTGAATTCCGAATAAGCGTTGGAAAGAACGTTGGAATCGTGATCAAATGCAATGGCACGGATTCCGGTTGTACCTGCGTCAATACCGATGATAAATTTACCCATGTCATACCTCCTCATACATTTTAAAAAATGGTTTCCGATACACTTTTATACTTAATATTATACGCTCAATCCAGGATTTTTAAAGTGATATCATCGCTTCTTTCCATCTATTTTGAGCGCAAAAAAACAACAGAGGATTGCATTGCAATCTGCATGCTTATCCTCTGCTATCCTATAAGAATTATTCCACTATGTTCTCTTGATTATTTCAGATCTGCTTCCGCCTCATCCAGAGTCTGGTATCCATATGCCTGAGCCATCTTCTCCATGCTGAACCAGTATCTGTTGAACTCTCTGTTCTTGAGAATACTATTCCAATACAGTTCCAAAGTATGCTCCGAATAGGTGTAGAGTTCACACTTCAGATAGTTTAAAAGTGTCGCCCTTTCCCCGATGGCACCGCCGTCCATGGCACGCCCGTTCTTACGGATGTTCGGATATTTTGCTGCGAACTCTTTCACCCAGTCCTCATACTGACACACAATCTTATCCACCAGAGCCTTAGCTTTGTCCGTCACAGGCGGAAGGAGATGCTTGATCCTTGCAAAATATTTGGGATCTGTCTCTTCCATCATGTAAGCATACTTCTCCATCACAAGGTTTCTCTCCTGCTGTATCGCCTCCACAAGGTCCCGGAGATAGCTCTTTACCACATCAAGATCCCAGCTTTCAAACTGGCTTGATCTCATGATGACAAAGGTTTCCAGATTATCTTGACAGCTGGCTCTACCGTTGATTCCTTTTACCTTCTGAAACATCTCCCACTCCAGGGAGACCACTGCTTTTTCCACATTATTTCTATCCATAGAGATACCTCCCGATCTATCTGATAACACAGTTTCATTCTATCATCTTTTCCTGTTTTATGATTTGGCAGAACAGGACTATTCTTTGGAAAAATTGGTACTGTACATCCATTTTTTCATTATGGATATTTCCCATTTCTATGAAAGTATCTTACCATACGTAAAATAGCAGATTTGATACAATAAAATCAGTGAACTATCCGTAATTTGAGTACAGAAAGAAGGTAAGAAATGAGAATCGGAATATATAATCATCAGCATCTGCGGGGTGGATGTCCCGGTTGCTCCCAGATTTATGTCAAAGGCATGATCAAGGATGGCATGGCCTGTAAAACCCGGGTGGAAGCGATCTATGGATTGGATAATGAATATGTGAATTATACGGATCTTGGAGATTATCCTCCGGACAACCTGGACCGTCCGGGATTTCGCAGAATGATGCAGGATGTGGAAGATGGAAGGCTTGATGTCATCATCGTTATCCGTCTGGATAAGATCTCCAATGACGTTGACCTTATCCTGAACACCTACGAGCGCATGAGAGCTCACGGTGTGGAGTTACTTACCCTCAAAGAGGGGAAAAGGGCCATGGAGGTCCTGGACAAAGCTTTGATCCGAAGGGCAGAGAAACAACAGCAATCGTCATAAGCAAAGGGTGAGTATCATGTTAGATCCAAGGCTACAGGCTTTACACAAAAAAATGCAGGAATACCATGCCAAGGATGAACTCCTGAAGATGGCAGATGTCCTGAAAGAGGCCATCTCCATTTCCGTGGATGTCTATGGAATAAATCACGACGAAACACTGATGCTCTACACGGAGTACGGTGGCGTATTGCGCAATCTGGGCAGATACGATGAGGCGATTGTGATCCTCCAGAAGGCAATCCAGATTTCAAGGACCATGAGGGGCACCAACCATCCGGACTATGCTTCTTCCCTGGTGAATCTGGCCAATCTCCTTCGAATGATGAAGCGTTATGAGGAGAGCGAAAACCTCTTCCTGGAGGCAAAAAAAATCTATGAGCACACCGTAGGAAAGAGAGCTTTCATCTATGCGGGCCTGTGCAACAATCTCGGTCTGCTTTATCAGGACACCGGAAGATATGAGGAAAGTATCCCTCTCCATCAGATCTCCCTGGATATCCTGAAAGAAGATCCGGAAAAAGAGATCCTCTATGCCGTGACCCTGAATAATCTCGTGGAGCCTTACCGTCATCTGAACCAGAGAGATAAGGCGATTGAAACCTTAAAAACGGCAATTGAAATCTTCAGGAAATACATCGAGAGGGCCCCGGTCTTCTACGCTGCTGCCGTCAATAATCTGGGAACATTTTACTTCGAAGAAAAGCAATATGAAAAGGCTAAGGAGTGTTTTGAGATTGGCGTCAGGATCAGCAAGGAGAAGATGGGAACCCAGAGCGAGAGCTACATCCACAGTATGGAGAATTACGAAAGAGCCTGTAAAGCATTAGAAGGGAAAGAAGGACACATAGAAATAGTGGAGCAGAAAAAGGAAACAGAGGACGTGAAAGCAGAAGTCAAAACCGGACAATTCCATATCACAGAGGAGAGCAAGGGGCTGGAGATCGCGGAAGCCTATTTCTTCGATGTCTGCTATCCCATGTTACAAAGAGAGCTTCCGGAATACCTTCCCCGGATGGCTGCCGGGCTCATCGGAGAGGGATCCGAATGCTACGGCTATGATGATATGATTTCCAGAGATCATGATTTCGGCCCATCCTTCCAGATTTATGTGCCTGCGGAGGATGTCCCCATCTACGGAAAGAAACTGAGGGCAGAGGTCAACAAGCTGCCTACATCTTATGCCTGCTTCCAGTCAAGAAATGAATCTTCTTACGGAGGCGGCCGGATCGGTCTGTTTACCATAGAAGATTTCTATGATAAGTTTCTCTCCATCCATGAGGTACCGACTTCCAACAAGATCTGGCTGCAGATGAAAGATTATCCCCTCTCCACCGTCACGAACGGAAAGGTCTTCATGGATAATCTGGGCAAATTCACCGAGATCCGGGAAGGTCTTCTGAAGCACTACCCGAAAGATGTTCAGTTGAAGAAGATCGCTGCCTGCTGCATGCAGGTGGCGCAGAGCGGACAGTACAACTTCCCCAGGTCTCTGCAAAGGGGGCAGTATGTCGCTGCCCACCATGCCCTCGACCAGTTTATCGAACAATTTTCGTCCATCATATATCTGCTTAATAAGGTCTACAAACCATACTATAAATGGGAACATGAAGGATTGAAGAGACTTCCTTTGATGGGCCAAACCACTCATCAGGCCATGGAGAAAATTGTTCTTCTGGATTTCAAAGAGGACCCCAACCATGTGATTTTCGAGATTGAGGAGCTCTGTAAGAAGCTGATCGGTATCTTACGAAGCAGAGGTCTTACCACTTCCAAGAGTGATTTCCTCCTGGATCACGGTCCTGAGATCCTCAAACGTATAGAAGATCCGGAACTGAAGAATTCCAACCCTTGGACTTAGTACACAATATGCAATTTAAAGAGCCATCCATTAGCTACAGGAGATGTTTTCCTCCCATCTAATGAATGGCTCTTATTAGGTCTAATTCAATTGCTGCACCATCCTGTCGATTCCTGCAGATCCTTTCTCAGGACACATAAGCATGGCAGAAAGCAGACGGTGTCATCTTCTCGTATTTTTTGAAAATCTTACAGAAATAACCCGGTTCACTATAGCCAAGCAGGAAAGAGATATCTGAGATATTCATCTCACTGGAAACCAGGTATTTCTTTGCTGTCATCAATTTGCGAAGATGGATATAATCCACCACACTGATCCGGTAATATTTTTTGAATATTCTGCTCAGATACCCGCTGCTCACCCCTGCCTGAAGAGACAATGCAGCCAGGGAGATATCTTCATTGATATTCTCCTCGATAAAATGAAGTACCTTATTCATGTGGGAATACTTCATCACGCACAGCTGCCGGTACACTTCCGTTACGATATTCATGATCCAGCAGGATGTCAGAACAATATTGGAGAGAATCTTTGAGGTCATCTTATATTTTTGCAGATAGTACTTCTGCTGGGAACTGTCAATTCCCGGAATCTGGCTCAGAAGAACAGCAGTCAGTTTCTTCAGGCTCTCCCTTCTCATAGCCAGATCCGACTCGGAATACATATGTATCACATATTCCTTCACTTTATCATAAGAAGCTCTGTAGTCTCTCTCTTCCAGAGAAAGGATAATGTTTCTCAGATAGACATCTTCCTCCGGCACTTCAAAATGATCTCCCTCACAGATCCGGGAAATCACATTGTCAGAGATAGGTTTCAGAAGATAATTTTTCATCCCGGCCTTCATAGCATGGTCGATCAGATCAACATTTCTATAATTCGATATGATAAAAGTGGATAAACCGGGAAAAGTATCCTGCAATCTCTGGCAGATCTCTATTCCATTCTCCCTTCCAAGAGCCACCTCTGAAAAAACGATCTGGGGGCGATGCTGGCTCACCATATTCATGGCATCTCTTCCTGTCTCTGCCACGCCTACCAACTGGCAGTCTTCGGCTTTATCGATCATTTTGGCAAATGCCTTCTGATATAATGCTTCCTGTTCAATCAACAATACTTTTACCATAAATACACCCCCTTGCTTTAGTTCATCGCAAGTGCCTTAGGAAGATCCAGACGGATCATATCGGCAGTAATGGATAAATTGTAGTCATCTCCATAATCATGAGCAAGCCTTTTTTTAATATATGGAATCTGATCGATAAATTCTTTCTCATCTGCCAGTTCCATCCTGTCAGCGAGATTCTCCGAAGGCCGATCCTCCTCATTATTATATTCATACTGAATCGTCGCCACGCAGCGTCCCGCTATATATCTGACATCCAGAGAAAGCTTACCCTGGTACCCGGACCTCTGAACCGTGGTATTGATCATGTATTCCACAAGCAGGAACAGAATCATCTTCGGTATCTTCTGTTCCTTTTTGATTCCTTCTCTGAAAACAGAAACATCAAAACGGTTTTCATACTGCAGTTTTAATGTATTCAGGTACTTTTCAATCTGTACGAGTTCCTTATTCAAAGAAACATTTTCTCCGCTATGTCCTATGTAGTACCTCAGAATGGACGAAAATGATTCGATGATATTTCTGGTCATGGGAGCATCCTCTATGATCGCCAGATTAGAACAGGTTATGAGAATATTGATCAGAGCCTGAGGGTATAGATTCTTCTTCATGGAATCCAGTTCCAGCTTCCTCACCGTATCAGTCAGATCTGTATTCTTCTTCCTCATCTCCTGAAGATGAATGTGATTATGTTCTTCTTTCCCCAGCTTTATAGCGTATTCCTCCTTGGAGGACATCTCCCGAACCAGATAGAAAGCAAGATTGGCGACATTCTGTATCTTGGCAGCTGAAAAAGAAGGAATATCCTTAAGATCCTCCTTATGGGATTTTCCTTCCTGGGAGGGAAAATCCTTTTGTATGATCTGCATCTGTGTATCCGGGTCTTTCTCATCCACATCATCACAGCGGACAAAACCGCATATGATCGCTCCCAGATACTGTTCGTTGACGATGACGGGAATGGCCACCTTGACCAGCCCGCATTGACAAAGATAGATATATGGCAGATTTGTTATGGCTGCCTTGGCTGCTGAAAAAGCTGCGGACATCTGGCAGGAATTATCCTCTCCATGATGTCTCAGGTACAGATCGTACGCTTTCTGATGATAGGCAGGTACGATTTCTCCCCCTCTGTAATCTATGATGGAGACAGAAAAGTCTGTGGCATCCCCCAGTTTTATCTGCAATTGCTCTAATGTTTCCCTGCCAAATAATCCAAGTAAATTGATCTCTTTATGCCGCCCGTTTCCCTGTTTCATGTTTTTTTACCACCTATTCTGCTAAATATTTCTATACCTGATATTCTTTGCAGGAATATTCGGATGATAGATAGCAACATTTTACCCGTTATTGTTTCTTCACCCCAATTATATCACTTAATAAATAGAAATTGAATTAATTTTTTGTGTAATTTTTTCATAAAATGGGATTTATTTGTATATGTACCCTATAGTCATTTGTTGTTTTTTGACGTTAATAATTATTTTTATATACAATTTTTTACCCTGTAATAATAGTTCATCAATTCCTTACCATCCCTGTCATTTATGACATGTTTTTCCCATAATCATAACCGATAAAAGCATATTTCTCTTTCCTCCTACTATCTGTCCATAATATTGATAATGGTTTTTTCCGGTTTGCGTTAAAATAGAATTGAGCAAATCTGTATCATAGAATATAATGATAAAAAAGAAGAAAGGAGCACTTGTGATGTACATTTCGAATGACATACAATACGTTGGTGTAAATGATCATCAGGTAGACCTTTTTGAGGGTCAGTACCCGGTTCCAAATGGGATGGCTTATAATTCCTATGTGATTCTGGATGATAAGGTTGCCATCATGGATACCGTTGATGTGAACTTTGGTGGAGAATGGCTGCTTAACATCATCCGGGTTGTGGAAAAAAGAGTTCCGGATTATCTGATCATTCAGCATATGGAGCCGGATCACTCCGCAATTATCGCTGATTTCATGGAGATATTCAAAACAACAAAAATAGTTTCTACAGCCAAGGCTTTCGCCATGATGAAGCAGTTTTTCGGAACGGATTTCGCAGACCGTCAGATCGTGGTAAAAGAAGGCGACACCTTATGTCTGGGCAAGCATACCCTGGCTTTCGTGGAAGCTCCCATGGTTCACTGGCCGGAAGTTATCGTCACTTATGATACTTATGATAAAGTCCTTTTCTCTGCGGATGGATTTGGAAAATTCGGTGCTAATGACTGTCCGGAAGAATGGGCGGATGAAGCCAGAAGGTATTATATCGGCATCGTAGGACAGTATGGGCCACAGGTACAGGCGCTGCTGAAAAAAGCCATGGATCTGAAACTGGATATTGCCAAGATTTGTCCGACACACGGACCTGTACTGGATCATGATCTGGAATACTATATCACCCTTTATGACAAATGGTCTTCCTACACACCGGAAGAAGAGGGAATCGTGATTGCCTACACCTCCGTCTACGGACATACAAAAGAGGCTGTCATGAAACTGGCAGATAAACTCATCGCCAACAAGGCTCCTAAAGTTATCGTCTATGACCTGGCACGGGATGACATGTCCGCGGCAGTAAGCGATGCATTCCGTTACAGCAGATTGATCCTGGCTACCACCACCTATAATTCAAACATGTATCCTTTCATGCATGATTTCATTCATCGCCTTGTGGAGCATAAATTCCAGAATCGTAAGGTAGGACTTATGGAAAACGGCTCCTGGGCTCCGCGCGCCGCCTCCCTTATGAAAGAGATGCTGGCAGCCTGCCCGAAGATTGACTTTGCCCGCAACACCGTGACCATCCTTTCTTCCCTGAATGAGGACAGTTCCAAAGCCCTGGATGCTCTGGCAGATGAGATGTGCATGGATTATCTGCAGCAGTGTGATGACACAGCCGATAAGAACAACCTGACTGCATTATTCAAGATCGGATACGGTCTCTATGTGGTAACAGCAGATGACGGAAACAGCAAGAGCGGTTGTATCGTAAACGCAGTGACACAGGTTACCAACACACCAAACCGGATTGCGGTAACCATGAACAAGCAGAATTTCACTCACGATCTGGTGAAGAATTCCGGCAAGCTGAATGTCAATTGTCTCTCAGTGGAGGCACCATTCTCCATCTTCCAGAACTTCGGATTCCAAAGCGGACGGGATGTGGATAAATTCGCTATGGTAGATACTTTATTCTCAGGAAATGGTCTGCCGTATCTGAAGAAATACATCAACGCCTTCCTTTCTCTGAAAGTGGAGCAGGAGATCGACATGGGAACCCATACCATGTTCGTCTGCAGTGTTGACGAAGCACGTGTGATCAGTAATAAGGAATCCATGACTTATAATTATTACCAGTCCAATGTAAAACCCAAACCGGCTGCACAGAAGAAAACAGGATTTGTCTGCAAAGTATGTGGATATATCTACGAAGGAGACACCCTCCCGGTAGACTTCGTCTGCCCGGTATGCAAACACGGCGTCGCAGACTTCGAAAAACTATCATAACAAAATTTTAGAGGGACAAGCCTTTGAGGCCTGTCCCTCAATTGATTTGAAAAGGCTGCCCTCATCGGACAGCCTTTTTTTAGTGGATCAAGCTTTTATCTATTGAAACATTATTTGAGAGAATATTGTGTTGAGACCGTTTCGAAAGTAAATGCCTGAATATCCCTGATATTTTTATTTATTTATGCATCCAATAAAGATGCCAGATCTTTTAGATTGGATCCTTTCTTTGCTTTTGCCTGCTTCACAATCTCCACTGTCATATGACTGACGGCGCGTTCCTGAAGGGTCTTCACCGCATTGATCCGTTCCCAGGGCAGATCCAGATCCAGTCGTCCGAAATGACCGTAAGCGGCAACCGGTCTATAAGAAACATTAAGGAGAGAGAGATTTCTTATGATCCCGGCCACGCTGAAATCAAAGGTTTCGTTAACAGCTTTTCTTATGATTGATATGGGCAGTTCTTCTGTTCCGAAGGTATCCACTCTGACGGACACCGGGTCCGGAACACCGATTGCATAAGCCAGATTTACTTCACATTTTCTACATAAGCCTGCTGCTACGATGTTCTTCGCGGCATATCTGGCCATGTAGGCGGCAGACCGGTCAACCTTGGTGGGGTCCTTTCCGGAGAAAGCTCCACCGCCATGTCTTGCGATTCCACCGTATGTATCGACTATAATTTTTCTGCCTGTCAGGCCGGTGTCACCCTCAGGGCCTCCTACCACGAAGCGTCCTGTGGGGTTGATATAGATCTGGCATCCCGGTAAGATCAAATGTGCAGGTATTACTGCATCTATGACTTCCCGTCTCACATCTTCTCTGAGCCGGTCCATTGAGACAGAATCACAATGCTGTGTGGACACAACCACTGCTGTAATTCCGACGATGCTATTATCATCATCGTAGGCTACAGTAACCTGTGCCTTCCCATCGGGGTAAAGATAGGGAAGGACTCCTTCTTTTCTTACTTGCGTAAGTCTTTTACATAATTTATGAGCGAGGGTGATGGACAGAGGCATATATTCTTCTGTCTCGTCACACGCATATCCATACATCATTCCCTGATCGCCGGCACCGATCACGCCGCCGGCGCGGTCAACTCCCTGGGCGATATCAGGGGACTGAACAGATACGTTGGGGAGAATAATACAATTATTCCCGTCCAGACCTTTTTCCTCACTGTCATAACCTACTTTGAGAATTGCTTCTCTGACTTTATCAATGATATTAAATCTCGCAGAAGAAGTGACTTCTCCCGAAAGAAATACCATTCCTTTCGATGCCATGGTTTCCATAGCAACATGTGAATTTTTATCTTCTGCAAAATATGCATCCAGAAGTGTGTCGGATATGATATCACATAATTTGTCCGGATGGCCTTCCGTCACAGATTCCGAGGTATATAAGATATAGTCTCCCATAGCATCAACCTCCGATCTGACAGTACAGTCCTTCCGCCTCCACGATTGATTTCAGATACTTCATATAATCTTCATCCGGACGCTCTGTACCAGCCATCTCGTAGTCTTTGCCCAGCATATCGTACTTATTTGTTCCGAAATCATGATAGGGAAGAAGGTGAATTCCCACAAAATGATCTTTTTCCAGATAGGTACAGAACTTGGCAATTCCACGAATGGTATCTTCATCCGCATTGAATCCCGGTATGACGGGAACACGGATGATGAGCTCCTTTGCGATGGTTGCAATATATAAAGCGTTTTCTAATATCTTTTCGTTTGACACGCCCGTCCATGCTTTATGAACTTCAGGATCGACATGTTTGATATCCATCATAACGGTGTCAAGCAATGGAATGATCTTATCCAGCACTTCTTTCGGCGCATATCCGGTTGTCTCGATTGCTGTTGTCCAACCCATGGACTTACATCCCCGGAGTAATTCCTCCAGGAATTCATGCTGCATGAGAGCTTCCCCGCCGGAAACGGTAATTCCTCCGCCGGATCTT
>CAMNGO010000053.1 GCA_946538445.1 uncultured Lachnospiraceae bacterium | reverse complement strand
AACCCTCTATTAAAGGAGTACAGATGTCGGATAACCTCCATGGCATCCTTCATATAATCATTTTCCTGGAACTCTATCTTACCTTCATCACAGGCAGCTGCCAGAGCCGGATCCATAGGAATACGTCCCAGTACAGGGATGTGGTATTGCTGTGCGATTTCTTCTATATGACTCTTTCCGAATATATAGATCTTCTCATCACAATGAGGGCATTTCACATAGCTCATGTTTTCCACTACACCGATGATAGGAATCTGCATCATCCGAGCCATATTGGCCGCTTTCTCCACAATCATTCCCACCAGTTCCTGGGGGGAAGTAACGATCACGATCCCGTCAAGGGGAATGGACTGGAAGATCGTCAGCGGGACATCACCGGTTCCGGGCGGCATGTCGATGAACATGTAATCGATACCTCTCCACAGGGTTTCTCCCCAGAACTGCTTGATTACGCCGCCCAGGACAGGTCCTCTCCAGATAACCGGGTCCGTCTCATTGGAAAGCATAAGATTCACGGAAACGATATCGATCCCGCAGCTCGTGGTGTGGGGCAGGATAAGTCCGTCCGCATTACCCACCAGATTAACTTTGGCCCCAAAAGCCTTGGGGATGGAAGGGCCGGTGATATCTCCGTCAAGAATCGCTGTCTTATATCCTTCCCGCATGGAAGCGCATGCAAGCAGGGAGGTGACCATGGATTTTCCCACGCCTCCTTTTCCGGATACGACTCCGATAACTTTCTTAACAGAACTACCCGCACTCAGCTTCTCCAGAAAATCCTGTGGGTCCATCTGTCTGGAATCACAATCCACTCCACAGTTGCTGCAGTCATGTGTACATTCACTCATAATAATTTATCTCCTTACTTCAAAATAATAATTGGTCAATTCAATTTAGCCAAGAGTTCCTTTACATTTGCCTCGATGTCTCCACCGAAAACCGCGGAACCTGCCACAAACACATCCACACCGGCATCCCTGGCCTCCTCGATAGTGGACAGGTTCACACCTCCATCAACCTGGATCAAGGTGCTAAGATTTCTGCTTCGCAGGATCTCCCTGAGTTCTCTTACCTTTTGGGAACAGTAGGGAATATAAGACTGACCGCCGAATCCCGGATTCACCGTCATGATCAGAACCATGTAGAGATCATCCAGCACATAGTTCAGTACAGAAAGGGGGGTAGCCGGATTGATGGCCACTGCAGGCTTCTTTCCACAGGCCTTGATCTGCTGAACCACACGGTCAAGATGCTTGCAGGCTTCCGCATGTACCGTGATGATATCCGCGCCATCCCTGGCAAAACTCTCAATATATCTGCCGGGTTCTTCGATCATCAGATGCACATCAAAGACCGCATCCGTGTCCGGACGTAAGGCCTTGATCACAGGATTTCCGAAGGAAATCTGTGGTACAAACATACCATCCATAACATCGATATGTACCCATTGTGCTCCGGCATTTAAAGCTTTTTCAACATCCTCACCCAGATGTCTGAAATCTGCTGATAAAATTGATGGTGACAATATCTTCATAGAATCATCTTCCTTCCTTATTCTCATGGGTTAATACAAAGAAAAAAAGCATAGAGAGCTTCAAATTACATCATAACATAATCCATCAATACTTCAAGTATTATTTTAATCCTTAAGATTTAAGGGATGGCCGGTGTCAAATATGGTATTACATGATGAACTATGATATAATGATACCTCAGATAATATTTTGTGTGATCCGGAGTTTACATTTCGGGATCACATGCCATTTTTAAAAGGGAGGATACTTCATGCGTTTTTATGTGCCAACTGATATATATGTAGAGAAAAACTGTGTGATCAATCACAAACAGGATATCATCAATATGGGAAGCAGGGCTTTCATCGTAACCGGTCGTCATTCCGCCAAAATGAACGGTTCCCTGGAGGATGTCACCTCCGTGCTGACAGAAGCAGGGATCCCCTATGAGATATTCGATGAAGTTGAGGAGAATCCATCCGTGGAGACCATAGTGAATGCTGCCCGGGTCGGAAAAGAATTCCAGGCAGACTATGTGATCGGAATCGGCGGCGGATCTCCCCTCGATGCCTCAAAAGCAATATCATTGCTCATGGCTAACCCGGAAGAAGACGGAAGCTGCCTTTATGAAGCAAAGAAACTGGATTATCTTCCAATCATAGCGATCCCCACCACCTGCGGAACCGGATCGGAAGCAACACCGGTCTCCGTGCTGACCAACCACGCCAAAAAAATTAAAAAAAGTATTCCTTATAAGATATTCCCGACTCTTGCTCTGGTGGACGGTAAGTATCTGGCTTCAGCCAAAAAAAGCCTCATCGTCAACACCGCAGTGGATGCCCTGGCCCACATGGTAGAAAGTTATCTCAACAGCAAATCCAACCTCTACAACCGGCTCTTCCCCGAGTACGGACTGAGGTTATGGGCAGAAAATAAAGAGGCTCTCCTCTCGGAGGATCCTCTTAATGAGAGCCAGTATGAAATGCTGATGCTGGTTGCTACCATAGCCGGTATGGCCATCGCCCACACGGCAACCGGATTGCCCCATGGTATGAGTTATGACCTTACCTACCATTACCATGTTCCCCATGGTCCGGCCTGCGGATATTTTCTGGGAGCTTACATGGAAGTATGTTCCAGGAAATGTTCTGAAGATGTGAGGAAGATACTCGACCTTCTGGGAATGAAGGATCTGGATGAGTTCAGCGACTATATCAGAAGTCTCATCGGAACCTTCGAGATCGACGAGGAAGCTAAGGAATCCTTCATCGCAGCCATGGAGCATAACGAAGGCAAGCTTTCAGCGGCTCCATGTACTGTGACACCGGAAGATGTCCGCTTCATTTATGACAAGTCCCTCATCACTAAGCCAAAGAATTAATTAATCGAAGAAAGTAGATATGATTGAATTAAAAGGTAAATATAATAGTGCCAAGATATTCACCGACGTTGTCGACCAGGAAAGCATTTCCCAGGTAATGGGTATACTCAACCTGGAGTCCCTGAAGGATACTCAGATCCGCATGATGCCGGATATCCATGCCGGGAAAGGGTGTACCGTGGGGACCACCATTACCTTGAAGGACAAAGTGATTCCCAATCTCACCGGGGTGGATATCGGCTGCGGGATGTTCCTGATCAAAATTAAAGAGAAGGTTATTGATTTAGAAAAACTGGACAAAGTGATCAACGAAAAAGTTCCCTCCGGTTTTTCCATCCATGATGAACCTCTGCCGGAGGCTGAGGCCTTTGATTTCTCAGCTTTCCGATGTCCGGTAAATGTGGAGAATGCCAGAAAAAGTCTGGGCAGTCTTGGGGGCGGAAACCATTTCTGTGAACTTAACAAGGATGAAGAAGAAAACCTTTATCTGGTCATCCACTCCGGGAGCAGGCATCTCGGATTGGAGGTTTGCAGCTATTATCAGGATCTTGCTTATCAAGACTGCAACGGTTCATCAAAAGATGAGATTGACTCTTTGATCAAAAGGTTGAAAAAAGAGGGAAGGCAAAAAGAAATCGAGAAGGAGCTTCTTCGTCTGAAAAATGTAAAGAGAACTCCCATACCCAAGGACCTCTGTCATCTTTCCGGCCAGCCCTTTGTTGATTATCTGAAGGATATGAAGCTTGCTCAGGAATATGCGGTTTTAAACAGAAAACTTATGGCAGGTATCATCATCAGAGAGATGGGCTGGACCGTCGAAGATTCTTTTACTACGATCCATAATTATATCGACACGGAGGCAATGATACTTCGCAAAGGCTCCGTGTCTGCCAAAAAAGGAGAACGATTACTGATCCCCATCAATATGAGGGATGGATCCTTAATCTGCATAGGAAAAGGAAATCCTGACTGGAATTACTCAGCTCCCCATGGCGCAGGGCGGTTAATGTCCCGAAGTCAGGCGAAACAGATGGTGAATCTGAAGGATTTCCAGGAGACCATGAAGGGGATCTATTCCACTTCCGTCTGCGAATCAACCCTGGATGAATCACCCTTCGCCTACAAATCGTTGACTGATATCACAGATAACATCACAGATACCGTCGACATAATAAAAAGAATCATACCCATATATAACTACAAGGCCCACTGATTTCATCTGGCGTAAAAAAAGCAGAGATCATACATCTACTATTAATGAAAAGGCGGTACCCTGCACACGGGTTCCCTTTGAAAGTCGGAAAAACGCTTTCTCAGGAAACCACATGTGCAATCCACCTTTTATCCATAGTTGTGAATGATCTCTGCTTTTTATTTATCGCCAGTTGATTCCTGCATCTCTGGTGACGACATTTTTCTCTCCGAATATCCCCTGAAGAAGCCTCAGGACTTCCTCGTTGCCTGAGATATTCTGGTATTCCGGCAGGCGTTTTACCGCCTTTTCTTTTCTTGAATAGATAACCATTCGGTCCTTTCCGGGATAGTGTCTGATCACATCGAAGAGATCCTTTTGTCTCTCTTTATATTCCCCTATATCCGGGGTCTGGATCCAGACTTCCCTGGACAGTTCATCCATGGGAAGGATTCTTCCGGCGATCAGTTTCCCGCTTTCTTCCGACACAGTGGCGCGGCCTTTGATATAGATTCCCCGGTCCACGGTCAGTTTCTCCCGGTATCTCTGATAGTCTCTGGGGAAAACGATGATCTCCAGGGTTCCATAGAGGTCTTCCAGGCTGACGAAAGCCATATTCTGATTGTTCTTGGTGAGCTTCACTGTGATGTCTGTCACCATGCCTCCCACCACATATTCCCTTCCGTCCTCCACGACGGTGCGGCCTGTCTCCTCGTCTGCTTCAAAGTCAAGGGATCTGGCCGTCACATTTTTCTCCATGGAAGCCATGTAACGTCCCAGGGGGTGACCGCTGACATAGATGCCCAGGACTTCTTTTTCAAAGGCCAGCTTCTGGCCTTCCTCGAATTCCCCCACATCGGGATAAGCCTGCTCATATTCCTTCTTCTGTTCCTCTGTGAAGAAATCGAAAAGGCTCATCTGACCGGTGATGCTTTCCTTCCTCTCCCGGTTTACTTCATCCATCACCACACCATAGACAGACATGAGCTGTTTTCTCGTGGCCCCCAGACTGTCCAGAGCTCCCGCTTTGATCAGGTTCTCGATGGTGCGCTTGTTGATTTCTTTGGAGGTCAGTCTCTCCATGAAATCTTTCAGGTTTTTATAAGGGCCTCCCCTCTCTCTTTCATCCACCATATTTTGAATGACTGCCTTGCCAAGGCTCTTGATGGCAGCCAGTCCATAGCGGATGGCATCCCCGGAAACGGAGAAGCCTGCTTCCCCTTCATTGATATCCGGTGGCAGAATAGAGATTCCCATACTCCGGCATGTATTGACATATTCTGTGATCTTTCCGGTGTTCGTGATAACAGAAGTCAATAATGCCGCCATAAATTCCACAGGGTAAAAACAACGCAGCCAGGCAGTCTGATAGGAAACCACGGCATAGGCGGCAGCGTGGGATTTGTTAAAGGCATATTTGGCGAAATCGATCATCTCATCGAAAACCTGGTTTGCCACCTTTTCAGAGATGCCACGTTTTATACATCCGTCTACTCCCTCAGCCTCATTGCCATAGACGAAATTCTGCCTCTCCTTCTGCATCACATCCCCTTTTTTCTTGGACATGGCACGTCTTACCAGATCGCTCCGGCCAAGGGTGTACCCTGCCAGTTTCATGACGATCTGCATAACCTGTTCCTGATAGACGATGCAGCCGTAAGTGGCAGAGAGAATTTCCTCCAGTTCCGGGCAGGAGTAGGTGATGGTATCTTTATTCTGCTTACCTTTGATGTATTTGGGTATAAAATCCATGGGACCCGGCCGGTAGAGCGAGATCCCGGCGATGATATCTTCGATATTTTCCGGTTTCAGTTCTCTCATAAAGGACTTCATACCGGCACTTTCCAGCTGGAAGACACCTTCGGTCTTTCCCTGTCCGATCATCTCATATACCTTGGCATCCTCAAAATCGATCTTCTGGATGTCAAAATCTTCTCCCCGTTTTTTCCGGATCATCCGGACAGCATCCTGGATTACCGTCAGAGTCCTAAGTCCCAGAAAATCCATCTTGAGAAGCCCCAGCTCCTCGATGGTTGTCATAGTGAACTGCGTGGTGACAACATTATCCGCTCCGCGGGATAAGGGAACAAATTCATCCAGGGGTTCCGAACCGATTACTACACCCGCAGCATGGATCGACGTGTGACGCGGCAGTCCTTCCAGCCTCATGGACATATCGATCAGATTTCTGACCCCATCTTCCGCCTCATAGGCATTCCTCAGGTCCGGATTGGACTTCAATGCTTTTTCTATCGTGATACCAAGTTCCATCGGGATCATCTTTGCGACCCTGTCCACCTGGTTATAAGGGATGTTCAGCACCCGGCCCACATCCCGCACAGCCATACGTGCAGCCATGGTTCCGAAAGTGATGATCTGAACTACCTTTTCTTTTCCGTATTTCTCATAGACATAGTCTATGACTTCCTGCCTTCTCTCATAGCAGAAATCCACATCGATATCCGGCATCGATACACGTTCCGGATTCAGGAAACGCTCAAAGATCAGCTGATAGCGAATCGGATCGATATCCGTGATCTCCAGACAATAAGAAACCAGACTGCCGGCGGCAGAACCCCGCCCGGGTCCGACTGCAATTCCCTGTTCCTTTGCAAAATGAATAAAATCCCAGACGATGAGAAAATAATCCACGTAGCCCATGTCCCGTATGGTGGCCAGTTCATAATCCATACGGGCCTGAAGATCCTCAGTAACCTGGTTTCCGTAGCGCTTAACCAACCCTTCCTGACACAGATAACGAAGGTAGGATTCCGACTGATAGCCTTGGGGCACTTCATATTTCGGCACTTTCTGCTCCCCGAAGACAATCTCCACATTACATCTTTGGGCGATTTTGTGGGTGTTCTCCAAAGCTTCAAGAGCATAGGGAAACAGCCGCTTCATCTCCTCTTCTGATTTCAGGTAATACTGTCCTCCTTCATAGCGCATACGATCTTCATCGGACACCAGCTTCCCGGTCTGGATGCAGAGAAGAAGGTCATGGGGCGTGGCATCATCCTCCATGATATAATGGATGTCATTTGTGGCCACAAGAGGAATCCCCAATTCTTTTGACATTCTCATCAGGGCGGTATTCACCTGGGTCTGGGCACGGATACCATGGTCCTGTAACTCCAGAAAGAAATTGTCTTTACCAAACAGTTCCTGCAAACGAAGAGCGGAATTCTTTGCCCCATCATAATCATTTTTCAGGATCTTGTTAGGGATCTCTCCCGCCAGGCATGCGGACAATGCGATTATCCCTTCATGGTATTGTTCCAGAATCTCATAATCCACGCGGGGACGGTAATAGTAGCCTTCGGTGAAACCACGGGTTACGATCTTCATCAGGTTCTTGTAACCAAGGTTATTCTCTGCCAGAAGAACCAGATGATAATACCGGTCGTCCCCTTTACTGAACTCCCGGTCAAAACGGGACCCCGGGGCCACATAGATCTCACATCCGAGAATCGGCTTAATTCCAACCTCTTTTGCCTTTTTATAAAAATCAATCACACCGTACATCACTCCATGGTCCGTGATGGCAATGCTGTCCATACCAAGTTCTTTCGCCCTGGGAAGCAGTTCCTTGATCTTGCCGGAACCATCAAGCAGACTATATTCCGTATGTACATGCAGATGGGTAAAAGCCATGCCAGTCCTCCTTTTATATGGGACATTTGTAACAAAAAATCTTCTCCAGTAAAAAAACCGCACCGAAAAACGATGCGATTATCTTGCTTTATTCTGATAACTGTAGCTGAGGATCCAGGATACCGTAATCATCCGTCTGGATCAGGCTGTAATATGCAGTACTGTCTATCTCCTTCTTCGGTGTAAGCTTGCTGTACACGGAGTAGCCTAATCCTCCTACTAAAAGACAGACACACAGGTAGGCAACAAACTGTCCGATTCTCCTCTGTCTTTTCTCTTTCGCCAGAATCTGCTTCCTGTTCTTCTTATATTCTTTCTGTCGGTCTACTTTTCTTTGACTCATTGATACTTCCTGCTTTCTAATTAAATTTTCTTGAAAATAAGTATAATTACTTCTAAAAAGCCTAATTAAAGGTATTATAACTCAGTTCCTCTCATATATCAAACAGATTGTGCTTTTTTTCAATTTTTTTCTAACATAATGGTTTACAGACTCTGAAATCATATGATATAGTTATGTTAGAAAGAAAGAGGTGTTTCAAATGACAGACCGACAATCCAAGCTGGTTAAACTGGTTAATCAATATCAAAAGATAGAAGTCAGTAAACTTTCGGAATTACTGGGGGTTTCGCAGGTCACCATCCGTAAGGATCTGGATTTCCTCGAGGAGGAAGGCCTGCTGGCCAGAGAGCATGGTTATGCTCTGATCAAGAATGCCAACGATATCAACACACGTCTGACTGTAAATTATGATACGAAACTGAATATCGCGACCAAGGCTGCCGAGATGGTCCAGAACGGAGAGACGGTCATGCTGGAATCCGGTTCCACCTGTTCTCTCCTGGCAGAGCAGCTTGCCAAGCTGAAGAAGGATGTAACCATCATTACGAATTCTGCATATATCGCCATACGGATCAAAGATCTCCCCATCCGCAAAGTGATCCTCCTGGGAGGGGATTACCAAAAAGAGTATCAGGGTATGGTCGGGCCACTGGTTCGCAAATGTGCAAAAGAGTTCTATGTAGATAAATTCTTTGTGGGAACAGATGGCTTCATCCCGGATGTCGGTTTCACCTGTGACGATCTCATGAGGGTTGAGACCATGCGCTATATGGCAGACTCTGCCAACCGTATGATCATCCTGGCCGACTCGAGTAAGTTCAATCAGAAAGGGGTGGTCATCCAGTCCACCTTTGATGAGATCGATACGGTCTGTACGGACTCTGCCACCACGGAGGATGTACTTGATATCCTGAAAAAACATAATATCAGTATATCCATCGCGGATCAATAGATCAGACTTTTATCCCGGGCTGTCACATCATCAGATGTGGCAGCCCTTCTTTTGTCCGCTTTGATTAGACACAAAATCTTAAGAGTTTCTATCTTGACCTTTTCCCCGATTCATGGCAAGTTTAATAGGGCTGAAGGTTCCACATTGTTTGTATTCGAAAGGAGGATCTCAATGATCAGATATCATAAATCTCATACGATCATAACCGGATTGCTGGCGGGGATTCTTCTGTTCTCCCTGAACCTTCCCCTGCATGCTTCCGACCAGGTTCAATATATCGGACCCGGCCAGTATCTTCATATCGATAATAAGATTGATACCGGCCATCGGTTTTCCATCAGCGAGGCACCCTATATCGCTTCCGTTCACAATGGATATGTGGAGGGAATTTACCCCGGTCTTACTGCCATATCCTATGAGGATACCGGAAGGATCGAACGGGAATATATCGGGGTCAAAGGACTGCTCCCTTCAAATCCTTATCTTCGTGTGGGACAGAAACAGGCTTTGCATCTTTTCGGTGTTCCAAAGTCTTCGATCTCACTCTGGACCAGTTCCAACCCTTCCGTGGCTGCCGTAAACAAGAACGGCATCCTGCTGGGAAGAAGAGCAGGTACTGCTAAGATCAGCTGTCATCTGAAGAATGGAGACCAATTTCATACTGTAGTGGATGTCATTTCCCGGAATCTCCGGGATGAGAATATCGATCAAAAAGCAGCACAGTCCACCCAAGAGGAAGAAGAATACGGTAACATCCTGCTATCCTGCGAAGAAACCACCTTCTTCATGAAGAGAAAGGACAGTTACAGACCGAAAGTAACCGTTCGGAAACTGAAGGGCCGCAGAACCACGCCGGAATTGACCTGGACCAGCAGTGACTCTTCTGTAGCCAAGGTCGATGCCCTTGGAAAAATCCGGGCTGTCGGAGGCGGAGTCGCCACCATTACCTGCCAGGCGGATGATCAGTCTCTGGAGTTCTCGGTCAACGTGATCACCGGCGGGGAAAGCGGCGGATCCTGTAAACTCACTTTGCTGACGGGAAGCCCCTCCAAGAAGAGAAATTATACCCTATATAAACAAAATGCACACAACTACAGCTCTTACGACAATTATCTTGCCTGGCATGGTTGTGCCCACTGTTCCCTGGCAACCGTTCTGGGCGCCTATAATGAAGATTATGAAGGAATCAAGCCCAACGAGATCATCAGTGGAATCGAGAAAAAATATGCTGACCCTAAGGCCTGGTCCAGAGAACATGAGCAACATTCCCTGAGGTACCAGATGCCACTCTCCCTCCACGGGATATCCTCCCTGCTGGAGAAGGGGAAGGTGTCCAATGAGTACGTTCCTTTCTTCAGCTATGATGAAGCGAGGGCAGACATCATCAATCATCTGAAAACGGGGAATCCGGTAATCATAGAGGTTCGTCAAAAGAGTTCCAAAACCGGGAAATCCAGCCGCAGATGGACGAATTCCTATCATACTATGATCTTCCTGGGGATATTCACCGACGGGAAAGTCCTCCTGTGTGATTCGGTGAACCGTTCCTGGTATGACGGAGGCCAAAGATATAAAATCGTGACCATCGATGATGTCATGGAGTATATGTTCACTTCCAAAAGGACCACCACCAGTTATTATTATGACGGTGCAGCCTCCGACGGAGGGTACATTAAAATCTTTGATGAATAAAAATCGCCGCCACCCGTAAAACGGGTGGTTCGGTCTGAGGCTAAAAGCCTCTGATACTTGGCCAGCGCCTAAAGACGCTGGCTTTCTCTTTGCGCAGCAGGAAAATGCAGAAACATTTCCCTGCTGCTTAGTTCAAGCCATATTGCTCTTGACTCGTCGCTACCCCTTAAGGGGTGTTCGTACTACTGTTTACCCTTAAAAGGGTCATCATATTCTTTCACACTCAGCTTGTCTTTCATGATATCCTGTTTCTCCTGCTCCTGAATGTATTTCTTAATAGTGGCCTCATTCAGTCCTACCGTACTGACGTAGTATCCCTCGGCCCAAAAATGTCGGTTCCCAAATTTATATTTGAGATTTGCGTGCCTGTCGAAGATCATTAATGCACTCTTTCCTTTGAGATATCCCATGAATGATGAGATACTGTACTTTGGAGGGATGGCCAAAAGCATATGGATATGATCTGGCATAAGATGTCCTTCAATTATTTCTACACCTTTATAGGAGCATAGTTGTTTCAGGATCTCTCTGATATCTACTTTGAGTTGATTATAAATTATTTTTCGTCTATACTTGGGAGTGAAGACGATGTGATATTTACACATCCACTTCGTATGTGCGAGAGAATATTCTTTTTTCGCCATTTCATCACCTTTCCTTTCTACAATATAGCCTGAACAACTTAATTGTATGAGGAAAGGTGATCTTTGCATAGCCTATTGTCTCCCACCCGCCTAGCGGGTGGTT
>CAMNGO010000052.1 GCA_946538445.1 uncultured Lachnospiraceae bacterium | reverse complement strand
ATCTTCGGATGCCGGTTTTTTAATTCATTTCAGGAAAAAGCAAAGAAAATAAAATGTCTTGCATCTTTGGATGAATGCAAGTATAATGGACAAAGCGGATATCCCTCAGTGGAATTCGACTATATTTAAAGGAGAAAAACATATGAAACATCTCTCAAAACAAGAGAAGCATGAGCAGTGCATGCGGGAAATCAAAAGCACACTCATCGTAGTGGCTTTATGTTGTGTATGGCATGTCGCTTCGGCTTTTCTGCTCAATGGAACCGGATTGTATTTTCTGGGGATGCCGGCCTGGATCAGCGTATCTGTCTTTGGTACGATTATCCTTGCACTCTTAGGAGTAGGCTACCTCCTCAAGTTTGTATTCGTTGATTTCGAGTACGATGATGAAGAGGAGGATGAATTATGACAGGCAATCAGAAAATTATCCTTATCATTTTGATCGCATATCTTATTCTGAATACGGTCATCGGTATTGTTTTCAGTAAGAAACAGAATGCGGAGAGTAATATGTCTTCCGAGAAGAAGTTCTTTATCGGAAGCCGTGGCATGAACGGACTGATCCTGGCTATGACTACCATGGCTACCTACACTTCCGTCAGCTCTTTTGTCTCCGGTCCCGGCGCAGCAGGACTTACCTACGGTTATGCCCAGGTGTGGATCGCTGCGGTGCAGATTCCGGTAACATTTTTAGTACTTGGTGTTCTTGGTAATAAACTGGCCCTGGTATCCAGAAGATCGGGAGCAGTGACGGTGGTAGGTTACCTGAAGGCAAGATATAAGAGTGATCTGCTTGTCATTGTCACCAGCTTACTCATGGTGGCCTTCTGTACGGCACAGATGATCGGCCAGTTTACCGGTGGAGCTACTTTGATTTCTTCCATCACCGGAATGAATCACGTGACATCCCTGGTCATTTTTGGTGCAGTTGTCATCGCCTATACTGCTTTTGGCGGATTTACCGCAGTTGCCATCACAGATACCATTCAGGGTATCATCATGTGCTTAGGTACATTTTTATTCATTTTCTACGTGTTAAAGGCAGGAGGTGGCCTGGCAGGTATCGATGCCGGATTACAGACCAATCTCCCCGATGTCTATGATAACCTGACTTCTGTCTATACTCCCGGAAGCCTCTTAAGTTTCTGGATTCTGGTGGGCTTCGGTACTTTGGGTCTTCCCCAGACAGCAGTGAGGGCTATGGGATTTAAAAATACGAAGAGTCTTCATTCCGCCATGTGGATCGGCGCTGTGACATGCAGTTTTATCATCGTCGGCATGCATATGGCAGGATGCTGGGCAGGTGCTCTGGTTGATACAGCAGATCTTCCTACATCTGATTTCTTCGTACCTTATATCGTCCAGAAGATCATGCCGGTTGGAGTGGCAGGTATCTTCCTTGCAGCACCTATGGCAGCGGTTATGTCCACTGCTGACTCCCTGCTGATCCTGGCTACAGCTACCATCGTGAAAGATCTGTGGCGGACCTATGTAGTAAAAGACGATCCTAAGAAGATTGAAAGCTACAATAAAAACATCCAGCTGGTTAGTACTTTATTGACCATCGCATTTGGTGTTCTGGTGATTGTTCTCACCATCAACCCGCCGGATATTATCTTCTTCCTGAATCTTTTTGCCTTCGGCGGACTGGAATGTACTTTCCTCTGGCCTCTGATCGGCGGTCTCTTCTGGAAGAAGGGAACAAAGCAGGCAGCGGTTGCCAGCTCCATCGGAGCGGTTGCCGTGTACATATTCTGTTATTATAATGTAAAGGTTGCCGGTATCAATGCGGTAATCTGGGGCTTGCTGGCCGGAGGTATCCTCTACTTCCTGGTAGGTCATCTCACCAGCAAGGGAGAACTGGATCAGGATATCCTGGATACTTGTTTCTGATCGCAGTCTCAGGGGATCAAAGGAAGATTCCTGTAGAATAATATAATTAACAATGATATAATTAATCTTGGAATAACTTCATCAGGCAAAGGCTAAGTTCCTGCAGGATGGAGTTATTCTTTTATTCAAGTTTGGAAAGAGGAGTCTGGCAATGTATCGTTTTGCAATATACGGCAAGGGAGGAATCGGAAAATCCACGGTCACCACAGCTTTGTCCTGCGCCTTCACGGAGATGGGACTGAAAGTGATGCAGATCGGTTGTGATCCCAAGGCCGATTCTACCTTATATCTTCACGATGGCAAAAGAATAGAGACCATGCTAAACGTTCTTAGAAAAAAGAGGGACGGGGCAGAACTGGAAGAGCTGGTCCATGAAGGATATCAGGGCATAATCTGTGCCGAAGCAGGAGGACCTACTCCTGGACTTGGATGTGCCGGCAGAGGCATCGCGGCGGCTTTTGAAGCCTTGGAAGACCGGGATGCTTTCGACATCCTGGAACCGGATGTGGTTCTCTATGATGTCCTGGGAGATGTGGTGTGCGGCGGATTCGCCATGCCTATCAGAGAAGGGTATGCCAGGAAGGTCTACATCGTGACATCCGGTGAAAATATGGCAATCTATGCTGCTGCCAACATCGCCGTGGCGGTGGATAACTTCCGCCGGAGAGGCTATGCTTCCCTCGGAGGTCTGATCCTGAATCGTAGAAATGTTCCGGAGGAGAGGGAGAAGGTGGAAGTACTTGCCGGTGATGTAAAAACCAAGATCGTGGCAGATCTCCCGAGGGATAACGCTATCTCCGAGGCGGAACTGCTGGGAAAACCGGTGTTTGAAGTGAGCCCGGATAGCGAATATGTGAAGGAAATCAGGAACCTCGCCAGAAAGATGATTGAGGATTATGATCAGGATATCAGGGAAGGATAAGACCGATATGGATCAAAGAAAAGAGAAACAAATCGAACAGAATCGGAATAAGAACAGGTCTTTTCATGCCAACCGCTTTGATCACGCCTACAGCCGGATCGGTGATCTGACCTATGAGTATAATGCGGATACCGGTCTTGCCTATGCTTCTCCGGTGCGGGGAGTATGGAACATCGTTCATATCGCTACTCTGGTTCCTGAAGGACATCAGATCTTCGTCTGCCCCACCAGCTGTCTGCGTGGTGTGGTACTGACCACAGCAGAGATGGGTGCCATGGATAAGCTATCCACCATCACTGTGGGAGAGGACAATATCCTGGAGGGTGATATGGAGGAGATGCTCTATGCAGGGACAGAGAGAATTATCCGTGAACTTCCCCGGAAGCCGAGGATGATCATGATCTTTACCAGCTGTATCCATCATTTCATGGCGGTAAATTATCACAGGGTATATAAGCTTCTCCAGGACAAATACCCGGAGATTGATTTTGTGGACTGTTATATGGATCCCATCATGCGACGGACCGCCCCCGTGGTTCCATCCTTGTGGAGGCAGCTGCACAGAGCCCTGAAACCGGTGGATGGGCTGAATCTCAAACAGGTCAATCTGATCGGGAATTGTTTTCCCCATAAGAAAGAATCCTGCGATCTGACTGCCTTACTCTACAATAACGGGATCAATATAGTGGAATTGAATTCCTGTAGAACATATGATGAGTTTCAGACGGAATCGGAATCCTGCTGCAATTTCATCTTCCATAATCATGGGATAAAGGCGGCTAAAGACATGGAGATCCGTCTGAAACAGAAATGGTACAAGCTTCGCCCCGGTTACTCTTATGAGGAATATGACCAGGATCTTATGGAAATCTCCCGTATGCTGGGAATCTCGCCACCTTCCATAAGGGAATTGGAAGAGCTGAAAAGCAGGGTGGAAGATAAGGTGGAGGAGACCCGCAGGCTCTTTAACGGATTGCCGGTATCCATCGATTATACGGCGGTGGACCACCCGCTGGAACTGGCACTGTATCTGATCCGGCACGGATTCCGGGTGGAGTCTGTCTATGTGGATGTCTTCACAGAGCGTCAGGAAATCTTTGAGAGCTTGAAAGAGAAAAACCCTGACCTTAAGATCTATCAGACCAGCGGCTGGAATATGCGCCAGATGGATCGCCACAGGAAGGAGAAGATCTTGTGCATCGGGCAAAAGGCTGCATATTTTAATGATTCCAATCATTTTGTAAATGTGATAGAGAACGAGGGGATGTACGGCTACCGGGGTATCCTTACCCTGATGGAGGCCATGGTCCAGGCTTATAAAGAGGAGAAACCCATGAAGGAACTGGTTCAGATCAAAGGCTGGGGGTGCAATTGCATATGAGCGATTATCAGACACATGTATTTACCTGTACCTACACGGCAGATGTATCCGGTGTGTGTTCCGCTATGTATGAACTGGGCGGTATGACGATCCTTCACGATCCTTCCGGATGTAATTCCACCTATTCCACCCATGACGAGCCCAGATGGTATGAGGAGAAAAGCCTCATGTTTATTTCCGGTCTGGATGAGATGACAGCGGTGTTCGGGGATGATCAGGTTCTCATCGATGACGTGGTTCATGCTGCGGGAGATCTGAATCCCGGATTTATCACCCTCTGTGGAGGCGCTATGCCACATATCATTGCCTTTGACTACAAGGGGGTAGCGCATCTGATCGAACAGGAGACAGGTCTCCCGGTGATCCCTGTTCCCACCGATGGATTGAAATCATACATCAGTGGTGTGGGAAAGGCTCTCACAGCCTGGATCAAACGCTTTGCCAACCGGGAGGAGAGAGGGGAAGGACTGTCTGTCAATCTTCTCGGGGTGACTCCGTTGGATTTCTCCATCAACGGAAATGTGGAGTCCATGCGCCGAGAATTTGAGGAGGCAGGAATACCGGTGAATTGCTGCGCTGCCATGGGGGAGGACTTTGAAAGTCTGAGTCACATCTATAAAGGAACCGTAAATGTGGTGGTTTCTTCCGCAGGACGCAGGCCAGCCAGATACATGGAACGGATGGCAGGAATCCCCAGGGTGGAAGGCATCCCCATGGGCAGAAATATGTCCCATAAACTGATGGATGCAGTCCGGACTGCCTATGAAGAGCATAGAAATGTGATTCTTTATGAAGAGAACGAAGACCATGACAGATGGACTGTCCCCCAGGGACAGATCCTGATCATCGGGGAGGAGATATTTGCTCAGACATTGGCCGCTGCCATAAATACCCTTGAGCCGGAGAAGAGGTATGGACTGACCGCTTATGCCCTGTGGCCTGATGTGGATGAGGGGTTTCCGGAAAGGGAGCTGATCCAGGCCATGCGCCAGGCCGGGATCGTCATCGCAGACCCCCTTTACAAGGTAGTCCTCCGTGAGAAAGACCGGACCGTCTTTGTTCCGTTTCCTCATGAAGCATATTCGGGCAGGATATACAGAAAAGAGATCCCGCTGTTTGCCGGTTCGGAATTTAAGCCGGAGATTCTCTTTCAGCATGTAAATATGAACAAATAAAGTTGATTTAAATGTCGAGGTATGGGCAAAACATACCTTGACATATCAACCTTAAATATAATAATATAGTTAAGTCATAGAGCTGATCAGTATGCCAAAGTTTTGCCCTTGACAACTTTGGTATATTTCTTTGTTTTCTAAGCGCCTGGACTGCATATGCAGTTGACGAGGTCCCGGTTTATCGAAAGATTCGGCGGATGGCCGGGAGGCTGGATACGGCCTTTAACAAATGGGAAAAAACAGTCCGCGAGGGCTGAACAGATCCATTCGGTATCCTCTATGACTCATTTATTATAAGAAAGGAGGATATAGAACATGTATAAGATGAAAGATCTCTATGATCTGGACCATACGCTGGCAGGAGATTATCTGAGACAGTTTACCTATCCCTGGGAAGCCCTGAAGGGGATCAAGGAGTTCATACTTGAACTCGGTCCTACTCTGGATCCGGAGGAATATGAACAGGTCAGCGAAAATGTATGGGTACATAAGACGGCAAAGGTATTTCCTACTGCTTACCTGGGTGCTCCATGTATCATCGGACCCAATACGGAGGTTCGCCATGGCGCCTTTATCCGCAGTGCTGCTCTGGTAGGAGAGGATTGCGTGGTAGGTAATTCCGTAGAGCTTAAGAATGTTATTCTTTTTGATCATGTGCAGACACCACATTATAATTATGTAGGTGATTCCATTCTCGGTTATTACAGCCATATGGGTGCCGGTTCCATCACATCCAATGTGAAGTCCGACAAAAAACTGGTTGTTGTTCGTGACGGAGAAGAGAAAATTGAGACCGGAGTCAAGAAATTCGGTGCTATGTTGGGAGATCATGTGGAAGTCGGCTGTAATGCGGTATTAAATCCAGGAACCGTGATCGGAAGACATTGTCGGGTTTATCCCACCAGCTGTGTCAGAGGTGTGCTTCCGGAGGCATCCATTTGGAAAAATGACGGTACGGTCGTTCAGATCAAGGAGGAAAAATAATGGGTAAATATTTTGGAACAGACGGTTTTCGAGGTGAAGCAAACGTTACATTGAACGCCTTGAAAGCTTTTCAGATCGGACGATATCTTGGATGGTATTATGGTCAGAAGAACGAAAGCGGTAAAGCCAGAATCGTCATCGGCAAGGATACCAGACGCTCCAGTTACATGCTGGAGGATGCTATCTGCGCAGGATTGACATCATCCGGAGCAGATGCTTACCTGCTTCATGTTACCACGACACCTTCCGTTTCCTTTGTAGTACGTACGGAAGAGTTCGATTGTGGAATCATGATTTCTGCTTCTCACAATCCCTTCTATGATAATGGTATCAAGATCATCCGTGCCAACGGTCAGAAGATCGAGGCAGAGATCGAAGAGAAGATTGAAGAATATATGGATGGAAAGGTTGGGGAACTTCCCTATGCTACAAGGGATAAGATCGGCTGCACCATCGATTATTCCGCCGGAAGAAATCGCTATATCGGATATCTCATGACCATCCCTACCCGCGCTTTCAAGAATAAGAGAATCGGTCTTGACTGCTCCAACGGTAGTGCTTCCGCGATTGCCAAATCCGTATTTGAAGCACTGGGTGCTCAGGTTACAGTTATTAACAATCAGCCAAACGGCACTAATATCAACCGTGGATGCGGATCCACTCATATCGAAGCTCTGCAGAATCTGGTGGTAGATCATCATCTGGACTGCGGTTTTGCCTATGACGGGGATGCAGACCGCTGTCTCGGTGTGGATGAAAATGGAGATGTGGTTGACGGTGATATGATCATGTTCCTCTGTGGAAAATATCTCAAGGAGATCGGACAGCTGAGACAGGATACTGTGGTGACAACAGTTATGTCCAATCTTGGTTTATACAAGGCACTGGAAGCCAACGGCATGCGTTCCGAGCAGACAGCTGTAGGCGACAAATATGTGGCCGAGAACATGATGACCAACGGTTATGACATCGGTGGAGAGCAGAGCGGACATATCATCTTCAGCAAATATGCCACAACGGGAGACGGTATCCTCACTTCTCTCATGATCATGCAGGCTGTCATCGACAAGAAGAGCACCTTAGCTACACTGGCTCATGAGATGAAAACATATCCTCAGTGTCTGAAGAATGTCATCGTAAAAGATAAGATTGCCGCACAGGAGAACCCTGCTGTGCTCGCTGCAAGCAAAAAAGTGACGGAAGAACTGGCCGGTGAAGGCCGTATCCTCCTTCGTGCGTCCGGCACAGAACCTAAGATCCGTGTCATGGTGGAAGCCAGGACTGACGAGATGGCTGAGAGATGCGTGGATTCTGTCATCGCCGTGATCAAAGAAGAAGGACTTACTGTTGAATAGATTTATATAAAATTACAGGAGAGTATTAAGATGTTTAAAGTTATTATTAAAGATACATATGATGAAGTTTCCAAAGAAGCGTTTAAGGTAATGAAGGCAGTCCTTGATGAGAAGAAGGATGCTGTTCTGGGTCTTGCTACCGGTTCTACACCGATCGGTTTATACCAGGAGATGATCAAAGATCATAAAGAGAATGGTACATCTTATAAAGATGTTATCACTTTCAACCTGGATGAGTATGTAGGAATTCCTCAGGACCACAGAGAGTCTTACTATACATTTATGCACAAAGAACTCTTTGACTATATTGATTGTCCGGAAGACCACATCCATGTACCATATGGTGCAGGGGAAGATCCTGAAGCAGATGCAGCTGCTTATGAAGCTGAGATCAAGAAATATCAGGTAGACATCCAGCTTCTGGGAATCGGTTCCGATGGTCATATCGCATTCAACGAGCCGGGAACTCCGTTTGATTCCGAGACTCATGTTGCCCAGCTGGCACAGTCAACAATCGATGATAACTGCCGCTTCTTCGACAATGATCCTTCCCAGGTTCCGACCAAAGCAGTAACTCAGGGTATCGCTACCATCATGAGAGCTAAGAAGATTCTTCTGGTAGCTACCGGTGCAAATAAGGCAGATGCTGTTTATGGCATGTTAAAAGCTGAGAAGTCCACAGATTGTACTGCAAGTGCACTTCAGGACCACGAGGATGTAGTTGTCATCCTTGACAAGGCTGCAGCAGCAAAAGTTAACTAATTCATAAAAATTTATGACCTCCGTTGTGACAGGGTCCATCAGGACCGGACTTCCAACGGAGGTCTTTCTTTTTTCTTCACTAGTGGTTTCTCCTCATTTTTTATGATATATTAGTATCAGAAAAATAAATTTTCATCATGGAGTAATGATATGGCTAGATATATGATAAAAGAAAAATGGGAACTTCAGAAGATCGTGATGCTGATCGAGATGGGATTGATGCCGATCATTGGCACAGTTATCCTTATGACCAGCAGTTTGAACCTCTTTAACCCGATATGGCTGATAAACTGTACTATAGATGTCTGTGGCATGGTGATTGCCCTGCTGTTATTCATGAGTGTAATCAAAGACAGGAAAGACCTGACGGTTCAGACAGCCTGTTTTGCCTATATGCTCGTCTTGACATCCATGATTCTGTTAAGTGATCTGGTGGCATGGAGAGTTTCCGGTGTCCCGTCTAAAAGAACCATCCATATGGTGGCCAGGGAATGCTATTTTATCTTAAGCTCCCTCATCCCGTTGATGTTCTGGCATTATGTGGCGGAGGCTTCGGATTCCGAAGATCCTAAACTGGATCTTATGTCAAAAATTGCAGATGTCATCTGTCTGATTTCCATTCTGAGTGTCATCGGTAATGGTATCTGGAAGTATTTTTTTGAGATCAATATATATGGGACTATGAAAACCACGAGGTCTTTCCCACTGATACTTCTATATACAGTCATTATCGTCATCATGTGTTTTGTGTTAATTCTAAGGAAATACACCAACACTGAGAAGAGAAAGGTATTGCTGACTTTTATTACCATGCCGGCCCTTGCCGGGATCCTGGAGGCTTTTGTTTTCCGGATCTCCTTTGCTTACTTCTGGCTGGTGGGAGCCCAGCTGTTGATCTATGGTAATGTTTTCAGCCAACGGGGAAGAGAACTGGCTGAGAAAAACCTGGATCTCATGACCAAGGAAAATGAACTGCTTGTGGCAAAACAGGAACATCAGCGGCTGGAAACCGAACTGAATCTGGCTGCCGATATCCAGACCAAAGTGCTTCCCATCGTCTTCCCGCCTTTCCCGGGCAGGGATGAGTTTGACCTGTATGCCAAGATGACTCCGGCCAAGGAGGTCGGTGGTGATTTCTATGATTTCTTTCTTGTTGACGATGACCATCTGGCCATGGTGATTGCCGATGTTTCCGGAAAAGGAATTCCGGCAGCCCTCTACATGATGATCGCCAAGACCATGATCAAGAATGCTGCCATCACCCGGGCTACTCCCAAGGAGATTCTGGAGTTTGTAAACAGGCAGCTTTGTGAAGGCAGCGGCGGTGAGATCGATATGTTCGTCACAGTATGGGTGGGAATCCTGGAGATATCCACAGGACGGCTGATCGCGGCGAATGCGGGTCATGAATACCCGGCAGTAAAACATATGATTGCCTCACCTTCTGCACAGGCAGAAGAGGTGGAGAAAGAGGATAAGACAAACAGGAAGTTTGACCTGTATAAAGACAAACACGGATTTGTCCTGGGCGGTCTGGAAGATATGCCTTACAAAGAGTATGAGATCACCCTGGAAAAAGGGAGCACCCTGTTTGTCTACACGGATGGTGTTGCCGAAGCAACCAATATTGATAACCAGCTCTTTGGTACAGAGCGTATGCTTCAGGCGCTGAACAAGAACCCGGATGCCTCCCCGAGGGAACTCATTACAAATGTTCAAAAAAGTATTGATGAATTTGTGGAAGGAGAACCACAATTTGACGACATCACTATGTTGGCTCTACGCATGAACTGATGAAGAGGATTGATGAGGGTACAAAATATGTCTAATGCATTTCAAAAGTTAAAAAACATCATTCTTTGCATATCCGGCTATCTGGAGATACTGATCGCCTTGTTTTTGGTGATCATGACAGTTGCCTTGCTCGTAAAATTTATCTTTGCTGTTATTCTGGAAGGGCCGCTTGCCTGGAATCAGAGTACCATACACAATATTGTTCAGGATGCCTTTAACCTCATCATTGCATTGGAATTTATCCGTATGCTGTTGAAACATTCCATCGGAAGTATCCTTGAGATCGTACTTTTTTCCGTTGCCAGAGGCCTGGTTGTTGATCACAGTACAGGAATTGAAACCGTGCTGATCGTGTTTGCCCTGGGTCTTGTACTATTGATCCGCAAATACCTGCTTCTACCCCATGATCTGGAGTACAGCATCTCAGATTCGGAACATGGGCATTGAGGATAACCGTCATGAAGAAAAAAGATAAGACAAATGTTATGAGGGTACTGGATGCCAGAAAGATTCCTTATGAATTCCATACCTATGAGGAAGACCCTTCTTTGTCCGGGGAGGAGATTGCAGTCAGGCTGCATGAGGATCCGGATAAAGTGTTTAAGACCCTGGTGACCCAGGGAAAAACCGGGAATTATTATGTTTTTGAAGTCCCTGTGAAGGAAGACCTTAATCTGAAAAAAGCTGCGAAAGCGACCGGTGAGAAATCCATAAGCATGATCAGGCAGAAGGAACTGCTGCCTCTGACCGGATATGTTCATGGGGGATGTTCCCCCATTGGGATGAAAAAACAATTCCCTACCTTTATCCATGAATCTGCCAGACAATATGACAAGGTATTTGTCAGTGCAGGA
Source organism: uncultured Lachnospiraceae bacterium (assembly GCA_946538445.1). Lineage (GTDB taxonomy): Bacteria > Bacillota > Clostridia > Lachnospirales > Lachnospiraceae > Anaerobutyricum. Next base: position 364 of record CAMNGO010000052.1, on the reverse strand, counting down.
CGGGTGGGAATGCAGATCGAGATTGCCCGGGAGGACCTGGTAAAAACGGTGAACTGTAAATATGCAGATATAATTAATTAGGGAGATATGGAAAGATGCCAATAGATTATAAAAAGAGAGTCACTATGGATTCCTCCGGCTTTGTGCTCTTGTCAGACTATGTGCCGGGAATCATTCAGGAGATTCGTTATTATTCCACTTATAATTTCATCGGTGAACGGATCGACGGATATGAAGAACCCTGCGCCCTTCTGACGATCCAGGGGGCGAGATCATTGAAAAATGCCAGCAACGAGTTAAATGTACAGGGTTACCGCCTGAAGATCTTTGATGCTTACCGTCCTTCTGTTGCTGTTAAACATTT
>CAMNGO010000051.1 GCA_946538445.1 uncultured Lachnospiraceae bacterium | reverse complement strand
ATATCATGAAGGTATACGAGCTGGTATCAACTTACGGTTCTGCCGAAGATGCACTTCGTTCGGTACGTGATCATGTGGGGGATACTGTTATCGCAAAGATCAGAAATAATTGGGACACTATCGATGCATCCGAAAAGATCCCGGACAAAGTAAAGGGAATCGTGGCACGGTTCATCTTATAGTTATAAGCAAAAAAAAGACGCAGACAATGGTAAAAAATTGTCTGCGTTATTTTAGTTTTCATTTGTTTCAGGGCAGAGAAAAAGCAGGAAATAAATGATAATCCCCTGCTCTTACCACACCATTTAATCGTCCAATTTAAATGGTATCCTGTATCAACTGTGGTTATTATATTATGAAAAAACAAAACAGTAAATGGTAAAAATCCGTCCTTTCCTATAATTCTTTGGTATGAAAAGAGACGGATTTCCTATAAAAAATATCAAAAAAATTACTTTGAAGTTAAAGTTTTTCTTCCTCTTCAATCTTTCTTAATTCATCACATAAAGCCCGGATCTTTTCCCTGGTGGAAATCTGAGCATATTGAATCCACAGAAGATCATACTCTGTTGATTTCCATCCCTCTTTATGGAGTTTCATCGCAACTTCTCTAAGTTTTTCCTGATCCATATCCTTCTCCTAATCGATTGATTAATATATATTGTTAGAATGAGTAACTCAGTTTTTAAATGAGTGAATGGGAGCCGGTATCCGTCCTCCTCGGTTGATAAAGGCAGAACAGTCAAAGGAATTGACAGCCATAACCGGAGCATGTCCCAGCAATCCTCCAAATTCCACTGTGTCCCCTACCCCTTTTCCTATCACGGGAATAATACGTACCGCAGTGGTCTTTTGATTCACCATGCCCAGTGCCATCTCATCGGCTATGATACCAGAGATGGTGGTTGCCTTGGTATCGCCGGGTATCGCGATCATATCAAGACCAACAGAGCAGACACAGGTCATAGCTTCCAGCTTCTCAAGAGTCAGCGCACCTGCTTCCACGGCATCGATCATGCGCTGGTCCTCGCTTACCGGGATAAAAGCACCACTCAAACCACCCACATAAGAAGAAGCCATGACACCTCCCTTTTTTACCTGATCATTTAATAGTGCCAGGGCAGCGGTGGTTCCGGGAGCTCCGGCGTATTCCAGCCCGATTTCCTCCAGGATCTCTCCCACGCTGTCACCCACCGCAGGGGTCGGAGCCAGAGACAGGTCGATAATGCCGAAAGGTACTCCAAGACGTCTGGAGGCTTCTCTCGCCACAAGCTGCCCCACCCGGGTTACCTTAAAAGCAGTTTTCTTGATGGTTTCACATAAGACCTCAAAATTCTGTCCTTTTACTTTTTCAATAGCTCTTTTCACTACTCCGGGACCGCTGACACCCACATTAATGACGCAGTCGGCTTCAGTAACACCATGAAAGGCGCCGGCCATAAAAGGATTGTCATCCGGTGCGTTGGTAAAGACTACCAGTTTTGCATTCCCGATGGAGTCACGGTCTTTGGTAAGCTTTGATGTCTCCAGGATAATCTCCCCTAACAGTTTAACGGCATCCATGTTGATTCCGGTTTTGGTGGAGCCTACATTCACGGAGCTGCACACCCTTTCCGTGCCGGCAAGCGCCTGGGGAATGGAACGGATCAGCATCTCATCTGCCGGAGTCATCCCTTTATTAACCAGGGCGGAGTACCCGCCGATAAAGTTGACGCCCACTTCATGAGCACAGCGATCCAATTCCCTGGCTATCCTCACAAAGTCTTCCGGCTTCTTACAGCATTTTCCTCCCACCAGAGCGATGGGCGTTACAGAGATTCTTTTATTTACAATGGGAATGCCGTATTCCAGTTCAATCTCCTGCCCGGTTTTTACCAGATCCCTGGCAAGGGAAGTGATTTTGCGATATATATTATCACAGCATTCCTCCAAAGATTCACTGACACAGTCAAGAAGGCTGATACCCATAGTGATAGTCCTGACGTCCAGATTCATCTCATGGATCATTCGGTTGGTTTCGATAACTTCATTAACATTTAACATGGCGGTTCCTCTGTGTGTTTATATACGGTGCATCATCTGGAAGATCTCTTCGTGCTGTGCCTGTATAACGACACCGATCTTCTCTCCGAGATCCCTAAGGTCAGAAGCCATATCGGGAAAACTCTTTTTGACCTCTGCAGATTCCACGATCATCATCATATTAAAATATCCTCCGGTGATGGTCTGACTGATATCAAGGATATTGATGTCATTATCTGCCAGGTAGGTGCATACTTTAGCAATGATTCCCACGGAGTCTTTTCCGATCACCGTGATGATTGACTTTTTTAACTCATTCATAGTCGTAACCTCCGTCAACAAAATATAGGCATGGATCAGCTTAAAAAGTAGGTTTTGTCCGATCCGCGATCAGCAGGGAGAACTCCCCTTTTTCAAGATTCATATTGTGTAGAGATAACTCTACTTTTACTGTTTCATATGCCAGATCGGCATAATTGTTCTCTTTGCTGAGATGGCCCAGAAACACCTGGTCGGTTCCCTCATCGATCACTTTGGCAAGAAACTGGCCTGCCCTCTCGTTGGACATATGTCCTTTATTCCCCATGATCCTCCTCTTCAGTGGGTAGGGATAAGGACCTGCCATCAGCATGTGGAGGTCATGATTCGCCTCCACCAGGAGAGACTTGCATCCCTTCATCTTCTCCACCAGGTAATCGTCAAAAGTACCGAAGTCCGTGGCGATCCCTATCTTGGAAGAGCTGTCTGAGAGTGTATAACATACAGGGTCCGCGGCATCATGAAGTACTGAACTGGCTTCGATCCTGACCCCGCCGTGCACGATGGGGTGATCCGGTCTGATCACTTCAAACAGATCCGGATCCATCTTGCCCAGAGATGAGGTGGATAAAATCTGGTCGATTGTCTTTGCAGTGGCAAAGACAGGCAGTTTATATTTTCGAAGAAAAACGCCCAGCCCCTGGATATGATCGATGTGTTCGTGGGTGATAAGGATTCCGGATAAGGTTGCCGGATCCACACCCATATCTTGAAGACCTTCCACGATTCTTTTACGGCTGATGCCCACATCCACTAGGAACTGTGTCTCTTCATTTCCCACATAGAGGCAGTTGCCGCTGCTTCCACTGGCTATACTTGCTAATTTCATATGATTTCAATTCCTAACTGATACAAAGAAGGCTGAGACACTCATATTATTGAGTTCTCAGCCTTCATAAAATAGTGCCGGCCGCGGGACTTGAACCCGCACGTGGTCACCCACAACAGATTTTGAGTCTGCCTCGTCTGCCATTCCGACAGGCCGGCATATCAACTCGTCTATATTAGCATAGATGAGCGATATTGTCAACAAGGTTCCTGGCTTAGAAATATTTTTTGCTTCCCCACAGGTTGGCTTTTTTCAAATCCAGATACTGATGATATGCATCTTCCAGTATCTGTTTTTCGTTTGGAAATCTCAGCAGATGATAGGCTTCATGAAACTTGTAATAGCCGGAATCAACAAAGTATTCCTCCCGCTGCGGTTTGGAATAGTAGCTGTCTGACATCATCAGATACCAGTGTACATCTTTCTCCACCACATCATGGGATGTGTTGAAAGTATAGGAACTCTTACCGATATACTTTATGATACTTGCCTTTGCTCCGGTTTCTTCCCGCACCTCTCTGATGGCGGTATCCTTGTATTCTTCGCCTTCTTCTACGGTTCCCTTTGGAAGAACCCATCCCTCATACCTGTTCTTATAATTCTTGAAAAGAAGAAGGATCTTCCCTCTGAAAATAACCACACCACCACAACTTGTTGCCTTGATCATAGTCTTTTCCTCCTATGCGAACAATTCTGGGTGTGCTCTACACTTGAATTCATTATAGCAAACATAATATAGAATAGCAAGTGACAAAGCAGGGGCCCTGCTTGCATAGTCGGATTACTCTTCTTCCTGATCGTAGTATGCATCAAATACATCTTTGGCGATGGGAACCGCATAGTCACTGCCGGACCCGGTGTTTTCCACGATGACACAAACCACAAGATCCGGTTTCTCTATGTTAGAATAGCCCACAAACCAGGCATGTGGCTCCTCTTTTTCATTTTCCGCTGTTCCTGTTTTCCCTGCTGCAGTATAATCCTCATCCTGCAGATAGGAAGCCGTCCCGTCGGTCACCGCTCCTGCCAGCATGGTCTTGAGAGCCGGGATTGCCTCTTTTTCTTCCAACTCCATCAAAACCCTCGGATTATGCTTCTTCACGGTAACGCCATCTGCCGCAGTAATCTGATCCACCAGCATGGGGTGCATCATGATCCCGTCGTTTGCTATGGCACACATGATCAGGGCATTATGAAGAGGGGTCATGAGGGTCTCCCCCTGACCGATGACCGTCTGTGGCAGATCGCTTTTCTCCGACTTCTCTGTATATTTAAACCGGCTTCTTGTAAATGGAAGGTCGAACTGAATATTATGTTCAAAGAGCAGATTGTGATTGAGCCGGATGAAATTGTTTTTATCCAGCTTACTGCCCAAAGTGACGAAAGCAGTATTACAGGAGTGGGCAAAAGCCTGCTCCAGGTTTTCCTTTCCGTGTTCTGTCTCTTTATAGCAATGGATCTTAACACTGTTAACGACGGTTTCCCCTTTGCATTTGTAGACGAAATCTCGGTAGCTGTGCAGGTGTTCGTTCACATATTCCAAGGCAGTTATGACCTTATAGGTGGAGCCCGGTGGATACAGTCCCAATGTGGCGCGGTTCAAAAGGACAGAGCTGCTGGCATCCCCGATGATCTCAGACCAGATCTCATCGAGAGTATTGGGATTGTAATCCGGTTTTGATACCATGGCTCGTATCTTTCCTGTGGATGGTTCTATGGCCACGACGGCTCCCTGATAGTCATCAAGTGCTTCATAGGCAGCTTCCTGCAGACGGGAATCCAAGGTGGTTATGATATTATCCCCCGGATTCTTGATCCCGTTGATCCCGTTGATCAGCTGCGTTCTCAGGTCCGTGTGGGAAGTCAGAAGGTCATAATTATATGCGGACTCCAGCCCGGACTGTCCGTGGTTGCTGTATCCTACCACATGGGCATAGGTCCTGTCATGGGGATAGACCCTCTTCTCCTCCCCTTCCTCGTCGATCTCAGACTCTGCCAGAACCTGGCCGTCCTGGCTAAGGATCTTTCCCCGCAGGACATGCTGGGTCAGGTTTTCCGTCCTTCGGTTATAGGGATTTGCTATAATCCTGTCAGAATCCAGGATCATGAACCGGATCAGGTAGCCCATCAGACCAAAAAACAGCGCGACGAAAAAGAAACAGGTCAAAAACATATATCGGTTGGTACGTAAGGTTTTTCCGTCTTTAGGAAGGAACAGAGATATCAGTTTCTTCATCATTCCCCTCCTCCTCTTCTTCCGGTTTTATATAAGCGATCATAAAGATTCCCTGCATGATTGCAAAAACGATCAAAGTAGAACAGACAGAGCTTCCTCCATAACTGATCAGAGGCAAGGTCACACCGGTGGATGGGATAAACTTCGTAACCCCTCCCACGGACAAGAAAACCTGCATGATAAAACAGATGGAGAACCCATAAGCAAGAAGCTTATAGAACTTTCCTTCCACATCCATGGCAATCATTATAAAATGAACAAATATACCAAGATAAACAAATAATATACCGATTGCGAACACCAGCCCGAATTCCTCCGATATGGCGGAGAAGATAAAATCACTGTTGGCAATCGGGATATCTGAAGGCCTGCCCTGGGTAAGTCCCATGCCAAACCAGCCTCCGGTACCGATGGCAAAGAGAGACTGAGTTATCTGATATCCCTTACCGTCTATATCGGACCAGGGGTTCTGCCAGGCCTGAAAACGGGTTCTTACATGGGAAAACAGATGGTAGGCAGCCACCGATGCCCCTGCCCCTCCTGCAAGGCCTCCAAGAATATAGGTAAGTCTTCCTGTTGACACAAAACATAAGAGGATGAACAGAACGAAAAACAATAAAGCACCTCCCAGGTCTTTCTCAAGGATCAGCACCAGCACATGGGCAACGGCGAAGAGGATCGTCACCCCCATCACCCTCTTTCCCGGAGGATTCGCCAGGGTGGCAGCGATAAAGAAGATAAAGGTAATCTTCACGAACTCCGAGGGTTGCAGAGTCACCGGTCCCAGGGAGATCCAGTTGGTGGACCCGTTATGGGTGGATCCGATGACAAAGACCGAACACAGGAAGGTAAGACCTAATATGCCGTAGAACCATTTGAGTTTATTCAGCCAGAAAGCTTTCTTCACGATAAAAGGAACCAGCAGACAGACCAGATCTGTCACAACCACAATGGCAAACTGTTTGATGGATTCCTCCAGGGAAAGTCTCGCCAGCATCACGAAGCTGATGGCAAGCAGAAAGCAGGTGTGGTTCATGATCACCCTGGAACTGTCAGTGTAAAGCCTGCTGTAGATTGCGATCATAAGGCGGAAAAACAGAACCTGGCTGGCGTACAGCAAGAGGATCTTCGGATTCAATGTCTGAAGAAACAGTACCAGAAAACAGATGAAATGGAACACATAGACGAAGGCCTCCTGCCGGTCCATTCTCCCTTTTTGAGCCGACTCACTGGAAGGGAGAAAAATGGTGAAAGAAGACAGGGCATAGATCCCGCACATCAGCATCAATATATAATTGGAACCTCTGGAAATAAAATGTAACATAGAAGTTTCCTTTTCTTAATCTTATTTACTCGATACCGTGATCCCAGCTTCCATCCCTGGTGTTCCTTTCAGACTGTCTCAGGAAGGAATCCCTCTCCCAGCGGTTATAGCGCCGGATCACATCATCGATATCCTTTATGGAAGAAGCAAAAAAATCAAAACGAAGGCGGCAGATATATTCTGATATCCGGTGGAATTCCTTGCCGATCAGGTCTCTGGGGCTATGGGACCATATCATATTATAACAGGTTAAGCCATCCCCGCTTGTCCGGATGGCAGATGGATCCACCCAGTCCGGATGACAATGGGATGACATAGGAAGGCGATGCCCCCGTCGGTCTTCCAGCTGACAGGTCTCTTCGATTCCATTGCATCTGCCCAGGGTTTTCTTGACGCATTGGGCAGATAACATAACAGGAAAGCGGCCATATACCATGCACTCTCCCTTCATCCCGGAAGAACTTTCCAGCAGTTCAAGACATTCTTTCCCGGACAGTTCCAGGGGCAGTTCCCGGTAGATCCGTTCTTCCGGTATAGCAGCATCCAGATTTCGGATAGCCTGACAGCTGTCCGTGTTCCATTGGTAGAAGGAAGAAGAATACACCAGGGAGACATCGGCCATGTCATCCGGAAGTATCCCGATCTGGTTAATGTTATTCAGGTAAATAGCATCCCAGGGAAAGCCATCTTTCAGCGTATCTTCCAGGTAGGATCTCATCTGGTTTGCCGTGGTCTGCCGAAAAACTCTTGGAAGGGAAAGACAGGCTTTCTTTCCGGCTTCCTGAATCCTTTTCTTCATTCCGATCAGCTGCTTCTGATCAAAGAAATCCATGGGTAACAGGATCCCGTCAAAAAGATCTTTCGTCAGACAATAAGAGAGGGTTTCCTCCTGATATACCGTGGCAATTCTGTCTATCTTCCTCTCTTTTGCCTGTGACTTGTTTTCCCCTTTCCTGGGGCCTGCAGTGGGAACCGGTTTCTCGCGATACCAGCTGCGAAGCCAGGCCCGGGTCAGTTCCTCATATGCTTTTTGTCTCAGCTCTTTGACGGCAGAAGCGGGAAGAAACAGACCGGGCTCCAGAGAGATCTGAAATTCTTCCAGGCTGTAAGGAACATTTCCCGTTTTTCTCATCTGCCGTAACAGATCTTCCTCCCCTATGGGTCTTTTCTCTGCCGGATAAGGCTCCGGTCCGTAGAGACAGACCGATACACCCCGGCAGTTTAATCTGAGAGTCACCGGTTTATGTCCGGATACCTCGATGGATCCCGTCACAGGATAAGAAATTTTTTTACTCAGGATATCCTCCTGAATGCCGGTGTTTAGTTTTTCATTATGCCTTCGGTAAACATTCTGTCCGGGTTTTATTGATTTCGTGGAAGGAGCATTGAGGGTTATCTCATAACTGCCATTGGCCGTCGGCTGTAGGTTGGATTCGTTTGGGATTGTCAGAACGATCTCTTCCTCTCTCTCTCCCGGAATGATCAGGACATCTTTAGGGTGGACGGTGGTATCCAGCTTAAGTGATACTTTCCCCTTAAAGATCCCTGTAACCTTCCCGATCTTCCGTCCCAGATTTCTGGGTACATCCAGGGACATCATATGGGAACCATTATGCCGGAACCAATATCCATCTGTAAAACTGCCTCTGGAATACAGTTCCTCCAATATATTGATATCTTCCTCTTCCACCTGATAAGGTTCTCCGGAAGCATATAAATCCAGATATTTACGGTAAATGGAAGTGACTCCCGCCACAAACTCCACATTTTTCATTCTGCCTTCAATCTTCAGGGAATCCGCTCCCAACTCAATGATGGAAGGCAATTCATCTAGTGTACACAGGTCTTTCGGGCTTAACAGGTGTTTCCACTGTTTGCTAAAAGATTCACCGGAGGAGCCATAGGCTTTGTATGGAAGCCGGCAGGGCTGGGCACATCTCCCCCTGTTACCGCTCCTCCCTCCATAAGTGCTGCTGAACAGACATTGACCGGAATAACAGTAACATAAGGCACCATGGATAAACACTTCCAGCTCCAGGCCCGATTCCTCTTTGATAAGCCGCATCTCCCGGGCAGAGAGTTCTCTGGCAGGAACGATTCGGTTCATGCCCAGCTTGCCTGCTGCAAGAGCACCGGACACGGAAGTGATCATCATCTGAGTGCTTCCGTGAATCTCCATCCCCGGAAAGTTGTCTCGAATAAAAGAAGCAGCCCCCAGATCCTGCACGATCACACCATCAAGGCCTGCTTCATAAAACGGCTGAAGATACTCATAGAGATCCTCCTGCAATTCTTTTTCTTTTATTAAAGTATTCACCGTCATATAGGCACGGCGTCCATGAACATGAAGATAATCCAGGGCTTGAAGAACACGTTCCGTGGTAAAATTCTCGGCATAAGCCCTGGCGCCATAGCGGGAACCGCCGAAATAAACAGCATCCGCTCCCGCCAGTACAGCAGCCTTCATATGTTCAAAAGATCCTGCCGGAGCCAGAAGCTCTGGCAGATGATTCTCAGGATAATTCATGTCTTGTCTCCAGTTCAATAATACGCTTCTGCATCTCATTTACTTTGGTCTTGTATTCGATCACCAGGCGGTTGGCGGTATCGATCCGCATATCCTTCTCCACCAGTTCCTGTTTCAGGCGATAGATCTCTTCCTCTTTCTCCTGGTATTCCTTATTGCTCACATCCTTCTCATCCTGGCTCTTGAACAGTTCTTCCGTGAGGTTAAGGCAAAGAAGAATATGACGGTAATCCGGAGAAAGCTTCTGGTAATTCGGAATCGTTTTCAGTTCACGGATCTTATTATCAACGTAGGATGCGATCTTCTGCATATAAGCCTCGCTGGATCCGCCGGACAACATATACACTTTACCGTCAATGATCACCGATAACTTTGGGTTACCCTCTGGTTTCTTATCCATAATCGTTCCTCCTGTATGGTATCTCCTGGTTAATATAACTCATCCGGCACGGCAAGGCCCAGATGTTCATAGGCATTTTTCGTTAAAGCACGTCCTCTGGGAGTCCGCTTGATCAGTCCCCTCTGGATCAGATAGGGCTCATAGACATCCTCGATGGTACCGGCATCCTCCCCGATGGAAGCAGCCAGGGTGTCCAGCCCTACCGGGCGTCCGGAAAACTTGTATACCATGGCTTCCAACATCACCCGGTCCGTGGAATCAAGGCCCAGGCTGTCAATATCAAGCATATCGAGCGCCTCCTGTGCCACATCCCTGGTGATGCAGCCGTCGTATCTGACCTGTGCGTAATCCCTTACCCGGCGGAGCAGACGGTTGGCCAGACGGGGTGTTCCCCGGCTTCTGCAGCCGATCTCGCGGGCTCCTTCCTGATCCACTTCCACATCCAGCAGTTGGGCGGATCTCTTCACGATGGTTTCCAGCTCATTTACCGTGTAAAACTCCAAGCGGTTCACCACTCCGAAGCGGTCCCTCAAGGGTGCCGTCAGCATACCGGCCCTGGTGGTGGCACCCACCAGAGTAAACCTGGGCAGGTCCAGACGTATGGATCTGGCGGAAGGGCCTTTTCCGATCATGACATCGATCACGTAATCTTCCATAGCAGGATACAGGACTTCCTCAACCTGGCGGTTCAGGCGGTGGATCTCATCGATAAACAGAATGTCACCATCACCCAGAGAATTCAGGATCGCTGCGATATCTCCGGGCTTTTCTATGGCAGGTCCGGAGGTGATCTTCAGATGAGATTCCATCTCATTCGCAATGATTCCGGCCAGTGTAGTCTTACCCAGACCGGGAGGTCCGTAGAGAAGGACATGATCCAGGGATTCCCCCCTCATCCTGGCAGCCTCAATGAAGATATTCAGGTTGCGCTTCACTTGTTCCTGGCCAATATATTCATTTAATCGTGTCGGACGAAGACTCCCCTCTATGGAGATGTCTTCTTCCGTAAAATCTGTTGTTATGATTCGATCCATTTGTTACCTCAATGTGAGTATTATCTTCAGTGCTTCCTTCAGCAGGTGATCGGCATCCAGATTCGATGCCCCTTTTACACCGTGAACCGCACGATATGCTTCCCCGTTACTGTAGCCCAGGGCAACCATGGCCTCTATGGCATCGGAGATACTGTCACTGTTGCCTGCCGCCGGCTCGGATGGATAATCCTCCGCCCCTTCGTCGGTAATCTCGTCCATACTCAGCTTGTCTTTCAACTCCATGATCATCCTTTTGGCTCCCTTGGGCCCGATGCCCGGAGTCTTGGATATACTCTTGGAATCCTCACTGAATACAGCGTAATACAATTGGGCAACCGTCATGGTGGAAAGCACGGAAAGGGCTGCTTTTGGTCCGATTCCATTGACCCCCAGCAAGACCTGGAAAGTATGGAGTTCTTCTTTCGTGAGAAAACCGTACAGTGCCAGCATATCCTCTCTCACATAGAGATGAGTATAGAGCATCACCTGGTCTCCCACACTCACCTTTTCCACAATAGAGGAAGGCGTCTTCACTTGATAACCAATCCCCTGATTATCAATAATGACCCCTTCTGTATCAACGTATGCTGCGGTTCCTTTTATAAATGCTATCAATGGACGCACACCCTTATCTTTTCAAATTATATGAACTCATTTATATTTCTGAATAGTTACATTTACTCTATCATATCTACCGAAAAAAAACAACTGTTCGATATAAATTCAGCCACATTGACTTTCCTTGGGATATTTGCTACATTTGAGAGCATAGAAGCCGGTTATGGAGGATACTTTTGTGAGAAGATACGACTACACATATCCCGCTGATACGGAGGCAATGAGATATCTCCCTCCGGATGCGGTCTTTCTGGATATAGAGACCACGGGATTAAAAAAAGAAAGCGCCATTATCACTCTGATCGGATGCTCTTATGTGAAAGAGAAAACCTTATATCTGATCCAATGGTTCAACGATGATGCAGTCAGTGAGGAAGCCATGCTCAGAGAGATGGAATCCTTTCTCTCGTCCCGCCCCGTCACCCTGGTGACATTCAACG
>CAMNGO010000050.1 GCA_946538445.1 uncultured Lachnospiraceae bacterium | reverse complement strand
AAAGGTGCTCATTTCGGAATTAAAGTGAGTCATTCACATAGAAGATCTAACAAGATGTGGAAATCCAACATTAAGTCTGTTAAGGTGAAAGTGAACGGAGCTGCTAAGAAGATGTATGTCTGTACTGCTTGTTTAAGATCCGGCAAAGTGGAGCGTGCATAGTCTTTAGTCCAATTGGAATCACTGCAGATTATAATGCGGACGATTATTATGAGGGAATCTGTGATTCCCTCTTTTTTCGTTTTATCAGAGTTATAGAAAGATTTATATTTTCTTTTTCCCGGAAAAAGGTTATACTATAAGCAAAAAAATGGAGGAACAGATATGAGAGGACAAATGCAGACAGATTTGGGCAATGTTGTTATCGATGAAGAAGTTATCGCTACTTATGCCGGTATCAATGCTGTAGAGTGTTTTGGAATTGTCGGCATGGCTTCTGTTAATATGAAGGACGGGCTGGTAAGTCTTTTAAAGAGAGACAATATCAGCAAAGGAGTCCATGTTGATATCGTAGATAATAAGATCAGGATAGATTTTCATATTATTGTGGTTTATGGTGTGTCCATCGCTGCCGTAACTCACAACCTGATTGAAAATGTAAAATACCGTCTGGAAACTTTCACCGGTATGACCGTTGAAAAAGTCAATGTATATGTAGAAGGCGTCCGTATTGTGGACTGATGATTTTGATGAAGGAGGATAAGTCATGAATGAGATCCATAGTATAGATGCTGTACTGTTTCAGAAAGCTTTTTTATCCGGTGCCAACCGGATTAATGCCCAGAAGGAATATATCAACGAGCTGAATGTTTTTCCGGTACCGGATGGAGATACGGGCACAAATATGTCCATGACCATTATCTCAGCAGCAAATGAAGTGAAGAAGATCACAGATCCCACAATCGAGTCTTTGTGTAAAGCGATCAGCAGCGGCTCCCTTCGGGGCGCACGTGGTAATTCCGGTGTTATTTTATCCCAGCTGTTTCGTGGATTTACCAAGGCCATCTCCAAGAAAAAGGAGCTGGAAAAAGAAGACCTGGCAGCAGGTTTTGCCAGGGCAGTGGAGACAGCTTATAAAGCTGTTATGATGCCCAAGGAAGGCACAATCCTCACTGTTGCAAAGGGTGTCGCACAGAAAGCGGAAGAGCTGCTGGCAGATGATCTGTCCTTGATCCAGTATGGGACGGAGATCGTAGAGTATGGTTACGAAGTCCTTTCCAAGACTCCGGATATGCTTCCCCCGTTAAAGGAAGCAGGAGTGGTGGATTCCGGCGGTCAGGGACTTATGGAGGTACTTCAGGGATGCCTGGACGCCCTCACCGGAAAAGCTACGGAGATCGTATTACCGGATTCCGGTACAAGCGGTCCGATCCTTTCTTCCAAAGAGCTGGAAGATGCAGATGCAGAGATAAAATTCGGGTACTGTACAGAGTTCATCATCATGCTGAACAAGCCTATGTCAGCCCAGGTAGAGAAGGATTTCAAGAAATACCTCTTAAGCATCGGGGATTCTCTGGTATGTGTGGCAGATGAGGATATCTGTAAGGTGCATGTACACACCAATCATCCCGGTAAGGCCTTCGAGGAGGCTCTGACCTACGGATCTCTCTCTAATATGAAGATTGATAATATGCGTCTTGAGCACCGTGAAAAACTGATCAAGGATGCAGAAAGAGTGGCTGCCGAGCAGAGAATTCAGGAGAAGAAGGAAGAAGAGGAAGCAAGGAAGGCGGAAGAAGCCGCCAATCCTAAGAAAGATGTCGGCTTTATCGCAGTCTCCATCGGGGAAGGCCTGACAGAGATCTTCAAGGGTCTTGGCATCGACTGCCTGATCGAGGGCGGTCAGACCATGAATCCCAGCACGGAGGATGTGATCAATGCCATCGACCGTGTCAATGCAGATACTATTTTTGTATTCCCGAACAATAAAAATATCATACTTGCTGCAGAGCAGGCCAGAGATCTGGTGACAGAGAAGAGGATCGTCGTTCTGCCTACCAAGACCATCCCTCAAGGGATTTCAGCTATGATTGCTTATATGCCGGAGGCTTCCGTTGATGAGAATATTGAAGCTATGGAAGAAGCAATCTCCATGATCTCAAGTGGACAGGTAACCTATGCTGTCAGAGATACAACCATTGACGGCAAAGTGATTCATGACGGTGATATCATGGGACTTGATGACAATGGTATCCAGGCAGTAGGTAAAGAAATCAATGCCACTACCATCGAGTTGCTCAAGGTGATGGTTGATGAAGAAGAATCTGAACTGATTTCCGTATATTACGGTAGAGATATCTCAGAGGAAGATGTAGAAGAACTGGAAGAGATGATCGAGGAGGCTTTCCCGGATCTTGACGTGGAGGTCCAGATGGGAGGACAGCCGGTTTATTATTACATGCTTTCTGTAGAGTAAATAATGACAAAGATGAAAAGCCGGTCATAAACCGGCTTTTTTCCATATCCGTAAATCTGCCTGATTAATACATGTAAATGAAAGGAAGTAAGCGTGTCTGAGAGTGTAAGATCGATAAAAGGAGTCGGCGACAAAACGGAAAAGCTGCTGAAAAGGCTTCATATTGAAACTACGGATGACCTGGTTCACCATTATCCCAGATGTTATATAACCTATGGAGAACCTATCGATATCTGTGACATCCGGACGGGTGTACGTTGTTCCGTGTACGCAGAACTGTCCTCTCCGGTTCATCTTAGAAGTCACGGGAAGAGAAAAGTATGTACCTGCCTGGTGGCGGATCAGACCGGACAGCTCTTTCTACGATGGTTTAACATGCCATATCTTCGCAATTCCCTGGTCCAGGGAGAAAGATACGTCTTTACCGGAACAGTGATCTTTAAAGAGGGCCGTCTCATGATGGAACAGCCGGAGTATATGTCCCTGACAAAATACATGGAAAAAACAGAACATTTTCAGCCGGTTTATCCTCTGACGGCAGGCCTATCCAACAAGACATTACAAAAGACCATGAAGCTCGTCTTTCAATCCTACCGGCCGGATGAATATCTTCCGGATACCGTAAGAAACTACTGGGATCTGATGGAGGAAGAATCCGCCCTTTTCGAGATTCATTTCCCCAGTTCAGGTTCCCGGCTTAAAGAGGCCAAAAAAAGGATTATCTTTGATGAGTTTTTCCGTTTCTTTGCTGCCCTGGAACTTGTCAAAGAGCGGGAAGATCATAGTCTGAATCATTTTTTGATCTCATGGAATGAAAAGGTCAGGAAGTTCATCGGAAGTCTTCCTTATCAACTGACGGAGGGGCAGAAAAATGCCCTGACTGATATACGTAATGATCTGGCAGGCACCATGACCATGAACCGCCTGGTGCAGGGTGATGTAGGCTGTGGAAAAACCATGATTGCCATGATAGCCATGTACGCTGTGGTAACAAATGGATATCAGGCTGTTTTTATGGCTCCCACGGAAGTCCTTGCCCAGCAGCATTACGAAAACTTCTGCAAAACATTTGGCGATCTTGGGGTGAATGTGGGACTCCTGATGGGATCCATGAAGGCTTCGGAAAAGAAGGAGGCAAAGGAAAAATGTGCCTCCGGTGAGTATCAGATGATCATCGGTACTCATGCGCTGATCCAGGAAGGGGTATACTATAAAAATATCGCTCTGGTCATCACGGATGAACAGCACCGGTTTGGAGTGAAGCAGCGGGATGCCCTGATGAAAAAGGGGATGGAACCCCATGTCCTTGTCATGAGCGCCACTCCCATTCCCCGGACTCTCGGCATCATACTGTACAGAGACCTGGATGTCAGTATCATCAAGGACATGCCTGCATCAAGACTGCCTGTAAAGAATGCCCTCGTCAACCCCAGACAGCGTCAGACTTCCTGGAGCTTTATCCGGAAAGAGGTTGAAAAAGGACACCAGGCTTATATTATCTGTCCCATGATTGAAGAAAGTGAATCCCTGGACGTGGAAAATGTTCTGGAATACAGCAGGACTCTTTCTGCTTATTTTCCACCCTCTGTTCATATTGAATCCCTGCATGGAAAGATGGACGCAAAGGAAAAGAATGAGATCATGGATCGTTTCAACCGGGGCCGGATTCAGGTCCTAGTCTCAACCACGGTGATCGAAGTCGGGATCGATAATCCCAATGCCACAGTCATGCTCATAGAGAATGCCGAAAGGTTTGGGCTTGCTCAGCTCCATCAGTTAAGAGGAAGAGTAGGAAGGGGTAGTGCTCAGTCCTACTGTATCTTCCTGTCTGCTTCAGAACAGAAAGAAGTCATGGACAGGCTGTCCATCATCGGTCATTCCAACGATGGTTTTGAGATTGCGAACGAAGATCTTAAGCAGAGGGGTCCCGGTGAATTTTTCGGAACAAGACAAAGCGGAACCATGAGTTTTGCCCTTGGAGATATCTATTCCAACGCAGATATCCTCAAGATGGCATCCGAGTCCGTAACCCATCTGAAAAATGAAGGATTTGACCTTAGTCAGGTTCAGAGAGACACCATGAAAGAACAACTCAATTATGCACAGAACATCTAGTTTCAACTTGACATTCTTATGATATATTTTTACAATATACATATTGAAATATTAACACATTAGGATGGGAGTACCATGAGAGTTATCGCCGGAAAGGCCAGACGTTTGCAGCTTAAAACCCTGCCGGGGGATCAGACCAGACCCACCACGGACCGCATTAAAGAGACCCTGTTTAACATGCTGTCTTTTGAAGTGGAAGGAAGCAGTTTTCTGGATCTGTTTGCCGGCAGTGGTGCCATTGGTATCGAGGCATTGAGCAGAGGAGCAGACCGGGCCGTGTTCGTGGAGAACAACCGGAAGGCTTTGACCTGCATCCGGGAGAATCTGGCCCACACGAAGCTGGAGAAGGATGCTGAGTTGCTGGGAAGAGATGCATTAAGTGCTATTTCCCATCTGAATCTTAAGGGGGTTCCTTTTGATATCATCTTCATGGATCCACCCTACGGAAAGCTGCTTGAAAAAGATGTGCTTTTCTCGCTGAAGGATCATCCATCGTTACTTCATGAGGATACCCTCATAATCGTGGAGTCGGATCTGGCAACGGATTTCCCCTATCTTGAGGATCTGCCTTTCCTCATAGACAGGGAGAAGACCTACAAAACCAATAAACATACCTTTTTCCGAGTGAAAAAGGATGAATTATAATGAAAAACACAAAGGGATATTAAGGAGGATTATTCATGGCTTCTATGACAGTGGAACAATTGATCGAAGAGATAGAGGTATATATCGATAACTGCCGTGCCAGCGGAGTATTAGGCGGTGGCGGAATGATCAAAGTGAACCGGGAAGAACTCCTGGCCATGATCGATGAATTAAAGGTGCAGCTTCCCAGGGAAATCAATGAGAGCAAAGAGATCGTCAGAACCCAGGAAGCCCGCGTAGCAAAGGCAGAAGCTGAGGCAGAGCGCATTATCAATGATGCTGCAAAAGAAGCCGGGAAACTGATTGATGAGAACGAGATCGTTAATATGGCAAATATGCGTGCACAGCAAATTATCGATGAGGCAACGGAAGAAGCGGACATGATTATCATGGAAGCCAAGGAGAACAGTTTCAGCATTCAGTCCGGTGCACTTCAGTACACACAGAGCATCCTTGGAGGACTGGAAGAAATGTACAGTGCCATGGTGGAGCAGGAGAGCAATTATTTTGAAGCAGTTCTTGAGAAGCTCAGAGCGGACCACAAACAGATCATGGAAGACAAGAAAGAGATCGATATTCAGCTGGGCAACGGGATGAAAACCTCCAGAAGTAAAGAAGATTTTGAGAAGAAGGAAGAGGAGTAGAAGACCTATAATCTTTTTTAAAATTTTCTTGACAAAGAATAGACAGATTAGTATAATGGTATAGTGTGAAAAATGAGAGGTTACTGATATGATGAATATCAATCTATCGGAGATCTTATCAAATCCATCTGCTATTAAGAATTTTACTGTGGAGCCTTCTTTTGAAGTCCTGGAGCTGAAGCGGAATTCTTATCCCGTTGCATATAAGGAACCCTTTGTTCTGAATGTGCAAAAAGAAGCCGGGAAGATTCATTTGAAGGGTAATACAGTAATTGATTTATTTATTCCATGTGATCGGTGTCTCACGGATGTGAGAAATCATTTTGAGATTGACATCGATTGCTTCGTTGTACCGAATAAAGAATCAGATGGTCTAGAAGACGATGAACAGAGTTTCATGGACGGATGTATACTGGATGTAGACAAGCTTATCAGCAATGAGATTGTGGTTGCACTCCCAACAAAGGTTCTTTGTAAGGAAGATTGTAAGGGGTTATGCCCGATTTGCGGCAGCAATCTGAATCATGGCGATTGTGGTTGTGACAGACATGTAGCTGATCCGCGGATGGCAGCGATCCAGGATATCTTTAAGAACTTCAATTCTTAGTTTCAAAGAATCATGCATTCGACGTCTTGATTAAAAGATTGTGTAAGAGGAGGTGTAACCATGGCAATTTGTCCGAAGAATAAATCTTCAAAGGGTAGAAGAGACCGCCGTAGAGCTAATTGGAAAATGACTGCTCCTACACTGGTTAAGTGTAGCAAGTGTGGTGCTTTAACAATGCCTCACAGAGTATGTAAAGCATGTGGCTCTTATAATAAGAAAGAAATCGTTGCAGTTGACTGATCGACAGCGATTTGTATAATGACTATGAGAAATCAAGGTAATCGTTTATACGAATACCTTGATTTTTTTATCTTCTTTCACAGACGACAACCATATCATTTCCCATGATTACGGTTTTGTCATCGGGTATCAGTGTTTTTCCATCCCGGTATATGGAGACGATAACCCCACCGGTAAGGTCGTGCGGCAGCACCAGATCATCAGTCTTTTCTCCTACCCAGGGGTGATTATTTTCAACATTTACTATGACAAACTTAAGATCGTTATCATCGATGATACCGGACAAAGATTTGGCTTTGGTATATTGCTCCACAAATCCGGCGGAAATGATACCGGTTGGGATCGCCACCAGCCCCACGCCGAGAAAAGCAATAACCAGCGCGATGATTCTTCCACCCAGTGTGATGGGATAAATGTCTCCATATCCTATCGTGAGCAAGGTGGACATGGACCACCAGATTCCGGAGAAGGCATTTTTAAATACCTCGGGCTGGGCTTCGTGCTCCAGATTATACATGCATAAAGAAGATGCAAGCATCATGATAATGATCAGACTTATGGAGGAGAAAAGCTGCTGTCTTTTTTCCATCAATACATCCAGAACCACGTTAAAGGCATCATAACGGGAATTAATCCGGAACAGATGGAAGATCCGGATCACCCTGAGAATACGGAAAGCAACGATACCTGAAGTGAGAAGACCGGGTACGAAATAGGGCAGGAAGGAGAATAGATCCACCAGGCCAAAAACAGAGAAAATAAACTGGAGCCTGGCCTTCAGAGGATTCATGCGTGGGTAGAGAAGGTCAGCGGTCCATACCCGAAGGATGTACTCCCCACAAAAGATCAGGGAAGTGACGCAGATTGCCAGTTCAATGACAGACATATATTTGGCCATGGAATCAAAAGTCTCCAAAAATGTGGCACCGATATTGATCAGAATCGTTACTACGATAAAATAATCAAAACAGGTACTTGGGATATCATGGTCATTTCCTATCTGAATGATGTCGAATATTCTTTTCCTGGTCTCTTTATCAATTTTTTTCATAAATTCTATCCCAGCCTTCCCTCTCTGCTTACAAATGAGCATAATCGAAAAAATCTAATCCGTCAAGTAAACAAAACAATGCAGATAATCTTGTATAGAATGCTTCTTTACTTTTAACCCGTCAAAATTTATAATAAAGGAGTATGGAAACATGCCGAAAAAGAAAATATTTTAATATATGGGGGAAATATCAGATGACCGCCAAGAAGCCCGTAACGAAGAAAAAAGTGACCGCCAAGAAGCCTGTCACCAATAAAAAAGTAACCGCCAAAGACAAAAAGAAAAAAGAGATAGACGATATCTTCTACTATCGGATGCAGGAGAGAGTGGATGAATTGAAATGGCTCTATATGGAGCTGTATCACAATGATTCCATGTTCGCTGAGCTCTGTGACAGTATCCGTCGTTTCTATGATGAGAGGGATTCTTATCTGAGGGACATGGATCGGGTTAGAGAGCAGGATCCCGAGTGGTACAAGACCAACGAGATGCTGGGAATGATGCTCTACATAGAGAATTTCGGCGGAACCATGAAAGGCGTGGAAGAAAAGCTTGATTACATTGAGAAAAGCAATGTCAATTATGTTCACCTCATGCCTTTTCTGGATACTGTGGAAGGACGGTCTGACGGAGGGTATGCCGTTGCAGATTTCCGTAAAGTAAGACCGGACCTTGGTACTATGGAAGACCTGGAACACCTTACTGCCGCCTGCCACAAGAAAAACATCAATGTATGTATGGATTTTGTTATGAACCATACTTCCGAGGATCATGAGTGGGCTAAGCGGGCCAGAGCAGGAGAAGGAGAGTACATGTCCAGGTATTTCTTCTTCGACAACTATACTATCCCGGAACAGTTTGAACGTACGGTACCTCAGGTGTTCCCGACCACTGCCCCGGGCAATTTTACCTGGCTCCCGGATTGTCAGCATTATGTTATGACTACCTTCTATCCCTACCAGTGGGATTTGAATTATGCCAATCCAAGAGTTTTCAATGAGATGATGTACAATTTCCTTTTCCTTGCCAACAAGGGGATCGATATTATCCGTATCGACGCAGTTCCCTATATCTGGAAGGAATTAGGCACCCAGTGCAGGAACCTTAGGAGGGTACATACCATTGTACGTATGATGCGTATGATCTCAGAGATCGTCTGCCCATCCGTTCTCCTTCTGGGAGAGGTGGTTATGGAACCGGAGAAAGTTGTTCCATATTTCGGGACCGTGGATAAACCGGAATGCCATATGCTTTACAATGTGACCACTATGGCCACTACCTGGCATACGGTAGCTACCAGGGAAGTAGATCTGTTGAAGCGTCAGCTGGATGTAGTAAGCAGACTGCCCAAGGAGTATCTCTTCCTGAATTACCTGCGATGCCATGATGATATCGGATGGGGCCTTGATTATCCTACCCTTGCCGGCCAGGGGAAAGAGGAAGCAGCTCATAAGGCATACCTGAATGCTTATTTCCAGGGCTTTGCGGGCAACAGCAACAGCCGCGGAGAACTCTATAATAACGACCCTGTCACCAGGGATGCAAGGTTCTGTGGGACCACCGCCTCCATGTGTGGTATTGAGAAGGCCGGTTACGAGAATGATCCTGAGGCCATGGAACGGGCTATCCGTTTTGATCTTACCCTGCATGCCTATATGTTCATGCAGTCCGGAATTCCCGTATTATACAGTGGAGATGAGATCGGTCAGGTGAATGATTACTCCTACAAGGACGATCCCCATAAGGCTCTGGATTCCCGCTATCTTCACAGAGGGGCTTTCCGCTGGGATCTGGCAGAAAATATCGATGATCCGGATACCGTGGAAGGCAAGATGTACCAGGGCTTATCCAAACTGGAGATCAAGAGAAAAACAGAGAAGGTTTTCATGTCCGATGCGGATATGTGGACCATAGAGACCTACGATCCTTCGGTTTTATGTATTGGAAGATATTACGAAGGAGACAAAGCCATCGGCGTATTTAATTTCAGTGAATTTGATAAAACAGCCTGGATCAATGTGGAAGATGGCTACTATGAAGATATGTTTACCGGTGAGATCCTGGATGCAAGATCTGTGAATGTTCCTGCCTACGGATTCTGCTGGCTGAAGAAGAGATAACCTAATCATATTATTTAATGGAGGATCGACGATGAGTAAATATGATGTAACAGCGCTTGGTGAATTGTTGATTGATTTTACGGAAAGCGGTACCAGCCAGCAGGGAAATCCATTGCTGGAGGTAAATCCGGGAGGTGCTCCCTGTAACGTTTTATCCATGCTGACCCGTCTTGGGCATTCCACCAACTTTATCGGAAAGATCGGACGGGATATGTTCGGTGATCTTCTTCAGGATGCTCTGAAGGAAGTAGGCATCGGCGTGGATGGTCTGATGATCGATACGGAAGTAAATACAACTCTGGCCTTTGTCCATACCGCTCCGGATGGGGACAGAGATTTCTCCTTCTACCGTAACCCGGGTGCAGATATGATGCTCTCCGTGGATGATGTGAATGAAGAACAGATTAAGGAAAGTAAGATATTCCACTACGGTACCCTTTCCATGACTCATGAAGGCTGCCGTGCCGCCACTAAGAAAGCCATCGAAATCGCAGAGAAATCCGGATGCATCCTTTCTTTTGACCCGAATCTCAGGGAGCCTCTCTGGAATTCCCTTGATGAAGCAAAAGAACAGATTCTGTACGGTTTAGGCCACTGCCAGATTTTAAAGATTTCCGATAATGAGATCTTATGGCTTACAGGAGAAGATGATTATGATGAGGCTGTTCGCTGGATCAAAACCCGTTTTAACATTTCTCTGATCCTGGTTTCTCTGGGAGGAGAAGGCAGCCGTGCATACACAGATTCCTGCCGTGTGGAAGTTCCTGCTTATATTCAGGAAAATACCATCGAAACAACGGGAGCAGGAGATACCTTCTGTGCCTGCGTACTCCACTATGTTCTGGATCACGGTTGGAAAGGATTCTCGGCAGAAGAACTGACTGAGATGATCAATTTTGCCAATGCAGCCGCTTCCATCGTCACTACACGTAAAGGTGCGCTGAGGGTAATGCCTACCGCAGATGAAGTCAAAGCACTGATCAACGCATAATATCGCATAGTTAACCAAGGAGTTGCCATTCCCATGGTTTTTTTCCATGGATTTGGCAACTCCGTTTTTTATTTATGAAAAGGATTTGATTTATGAAGAAATGGGCCAGAGCAAATTACATGCCAAATAAACCTCTTTATGAAGGAAAGCAGCACGTGACTGCAGGGGAAGACCATCTTTTATTTTCCAGGAAAGCAGCCCAGGAAGGGATGGTGCTCCTGAAAAATGAAAAGAACCTTCTGCCGCTTCACCCGGGCCAGAAAGTAGCCATTTTCGGAAAAGGCCTCTTTGATTATGTCAAAGGCGGCGGCGGGAGCGGAGATGTCAGTGTGGAATATGTCCATAATCTCTATGATGGATTTCATTCCCTGGAAGAAACAATCCGGATCTATGAACCCCTGGCTGACTATTATCGTGAGTATATATCTGAACAATATAAGAGCGGAGCGAAGCCGGGTCTTACTGTAGAACCGGAGATACCGGAGAACTATCTCACCCAGGCTGCTGAATATACGGATACAGCAATGATTGTTCTTGCAAGGTTCTCCGGTGAAGGATGGGATCGCCGAAGTGTTTATTATGACGGACAGGAACACTGGGAAGAAGCTCAGTCCAGAGAGAGTGCACAGGTATTCGGAGATACGGACTATTATCTCACAGACAGGGAATCTTCCATGATTGAGAAGGTGAAAAAACATTTCCACAAGATTATCCTGGTATTGAATATCGGCAGTGTGATGGATACCTACTGGTTTGCGGAGGATAAAGATCTGTCCTCAGTTCTTCTGATGTGGCAGGCAGGTA
Organism: uncultured Lachnospiraceae bacterium; assembly: GCA_946538445.1. Classification (GTDB taxonomy): domain Bacteria; phylum Bacillota; class Clostridia; order Lachnospirales; family Lachnospiraceae; genus Anaerobutyricum. The sequence continues at coordinate 349 of CAMNGO010000050.1, read as the reverse complement.
TGGAAGGAGGCAGAGCGGCAGCGGAGATTCTGATGGGACTCGAGAATCCCTCCGGAAAATTGCCGGATACCTTTGCAAAATCTCTGGATGATTATCCTTCTACCGGGACCTTCCATGAGTCTATTGATTACGTGAATTACCAGGAAGATATCTATGTGGGATACCGCTACTTTGAGACTGTCCCGGGAAAGAAGGATAGGGTGAACTATCCCTTTGGTTACGGACTTTCCTACACCAGCTTCCGGATTGATACCCTGGCGACAGGTCAGGAGGGTAATTCTCTCTATTTTATGGTCATGGTCACCAATACGGGAAAGACTGCAGGAAAAGAAGTGGTCCAGGTCTATAT
>CAMNGO010000049.1 GCA_946538445.1 uncultured Lachnospiraceae bacterium | reverse complement strand
GGAGTGGACACCGGAGAGGATACCATTGATAAATTATTCCTCATGAGTGTCAATGAAGTTCGTACCTATTATGATCAGCTTCATCCGACAGAAACCTGTTGGTGGCTGAGAACCCCCGGTGCCTTTAAAGGGTCCATGGCCTTTGTGTACCGTAACAAAGAAGTTATGGGATATGGCTATGATGTGACAAACACCGAAATCTCAGTGAAACCTGCCATGTGGGTTTCCATCAAATAAACAAATATAATAAAGACCAACATAAGAAAAAGCATCGTACTTACGTACGATGCTTTTTTAGTATTATTGTCTTATATATCTTATAATCAAATCTTAGAATAATCCTGTGATCAAACCATCATCCGTCACATCAAGGCCGAATGCTGCCGGTTTCTTTGGAAGGCCCGGCATAGTCATGATAGCTCCGGTCAGTGCAACCACAAATCCTGCTCCGGCACTTACGTATACGTCTCTTACAGAGATCTTATAACCCTGGGGACGTCCCAGTTTATTCTGGTCATCAGAGAGGGAATACTGGGTTTTTGCCATACAGACAGGCATGTTGCCAAATCCCAGCTCTGTGAGATTATTCAGAGTCTTTAAGGCTGCGGGATCAAAGTTTACACCATCTGCGCCGTAGATTTCTTTAGCAACAGTTTCAATCTTCTCCTTGAGAGGCATCTCATCAGGATAGAGCACGTGGAAATGGCTCTCCTTCTCTTCCAAAGTCTTGATTACCTTCTCAGCCAAAGCGATTCCGCCTTCTCCGCCTTTTGCCCATACTTCAGACAATGCGAACTCACATCCTCTTTCTTCGCAGAAGTTTCTGATATATTCATATTCTGCTTCTGTGTCAGTCAGGAAAGAGTTCAATGTCACAACGATAGGCACATCATATTTCTGAAGGTTCTCGATGTGCTTCTCCAGATTGCAGATACCCTTAGCCAGTGCATCCAGGTTCTCCTGGGCAAGATCTGTTTTGGGAACTCCGCCATTATATTTTAAGGCACGTACCGTGGAGACAAGTACCACAGCGTCCGGTTTTAATCCGGCAAAACGGCACTTGATATCCAGGAACTTCTCAGCGCCAAGGTCAGCACCGAATCCTGCCTCTGTGATGGTGATATCGGACAACTTCATAGCTGCTTTTGTGGCACGAACACTGTTACATCCATGAGCGATGTTTGCAAATGGACCACCGTGAACGATGGCTCCGGTATGCTCCAGAGTCTGGATCATATTCGGTTTGATGGCATCCTTCAGGAGTGCTGCCATAGCTCCTACAGCGTTGAGCTGCTTAGCTGTAACAGGATTGCCGTCCATATCGTATGCAACGATGATTCTTCCAAGTCTCTTCTTGAGATCCACGATGTCCTCAGCCAGGCAAAGAATAGCCATGATTTCTGTGGCAACCGTGATGACAAAATGATCTTCTCTCACGAATCCGTCTGCCTTGTTACCAAGACCTACCACGATATTACGAAGAGCACGGTCGTTCATATCCAGACAACGTTTCCAAATGATCTGTCTGCTATCGATGCGAAGTTCATTTCCCTGATGGATATGATTGTCGATCATAGCTGCCAGAAGGTTGTTAGCGGAAGTGATGGCATGGAAATCTCCGGTAAAATGCAGGTTCAGATCTTCCATAGGTACCACCTGGGCAAAGCCGCCGCCTGCTGCGCCGCCTTTGATTCCGAAGCAGGGTCCCAAAGAGGGTTCTCTCAATGCTACCAGGCATTTTTTCCCGAGTAAATTAAGCGCCTGAGCAAGACCGATACTTGTAGTTGTCTTTCCTTCTCCGGCGGGAGTCGGGTTGATGGCTGTAACCAGAACAAGTTTCCCTTCCGGGTTTCCTTCGATTCGTTCCATCAGTTCGTCAGAGAATTTGGCTTTATACTTACCGTATAACTCCAGATCATCTTCCTTGATTCCATATTTTGCGGCGACGTCGCGGATAGGGAGTAATTTGGCTTCCTGAGCAATCTGAATATCTGTTTTCATAGTAGATTCCTTTCTTTTTTCATAATAGAATAGAAAAAGGGCAACTTCAGCAGTTGGAAGTTGCCCAGACGGTCGGCTTTTAAATCCATCTGATTACACTGTGTCAATTCACATATCCGTCAGTAACCAGACTTCAAACTGTTTTTATCTTCACATATTTCAAAATGTTTGTCAATTCGCTATTTTCACATTTCCATAACAAAAACAGGAAAGGAATTTGGTAAAAAGATATAATGAGATACATGAAGAAGATCAGGAGATTTAAGCCTGCAGTTTTTCTATGGCTGCTCTCATTCTCTCCAAAGTCTCTTCTTTTCCGATGATTTCCATGATCTCCGTGGCTCCGCCAGGAGTCATCTGTTTCCCGGAAACCGCCGTACGTACCGGCCACATAACAAGCCCTGGTTTATAGCCTTTCTCAGTGGCATACCCTTTCAGCATCTCATATAATGCATCATTGGAATAATCCTCCTGGGCCTGGGCCAGCGGAAGCAGCTCCTCCAGGATGGCTAAGGATTTTTCAGGGTTGCACTTGTTTTTCTTATTATTGTACAGGGAGATATCGTAATCCGGAACTTCCTGGAAGAAGTCGGCGATCTCCTGAATATCCGGGAATGTCTCGATTCTTGTCTTCACAAGGGATGCCACCTTCCGGAGGTCAAAATCCTTCCGGATCGTCTCCTTAAGATAAGGCTCTGCCTTCTCATAAAAGGCATCAAAATCCATGGCTTTCAGGTATTCTCCATTCATCCATCTTAGTTTTACCATGTCAAACACGGCCGGAGATTTGCTGATATGATGGTAATCGAAGGCTTCCACCAATTCTTCCAAGGAGAAAATCTCCCGGTTATCCGGGGAACTCCAGCCCAGCAAAGCCACAAAATTCACTACAGCCTCGGTCAGGAATCCCTGTTCGATCAGATCTTCGTAGGAAGAATGACCGGAACGTTTGGACAGTTTCTGATGCTGTTCATTGGTGATCAGAGGACAATGGATGTATTTGGGTTCCTCCCAGCCAAATGCCTCATACAGGCGGGTATACTTGGGCGCGGAGGAAAGGTATTCATTGCCTCTTACCACATGAGTGATACCCATGAGATGGTCATCGATCACATTGGCAAAATTATAGGTAGGATAGCCATCCGACTTAATAAGGATCATATCGTCAAGCTCCGCATTAGGCTGACTGATATCTCCGTAGATCTCATCATGAAACTTGGTTTCTCCTTCATTGGGCACATTGGCACGAATCACAAAGGGGATTCCGGAAGCAAGCTTCTCCTCCACCTCTTCTTTGGACAGATGCAGGCAATGCTTATCATACACGCTGATCTCTTTATCTCCGACCACCTGCTTTAAAGAATTCAGTCTTTCCTGGTCGCAGAAACAGTAGTAAGCTTCTCCCTTCTCGATAAGCTGCTTGGCATAGTCCATATACAGACCGGATTTTACCCGTTCGCTCTGGATGTAAGGTCCGTAGCCCTTGTCCTTATCCGGGCCTTCATCGTGATGGAGACCGGTGGCTTCTAAAGTGCGGTAGATGATGTCCAGCGCTTCCTCATAGAATCGTTCCTGGTCAGTATCTTCTATTCTCAAAATAAAATCTCCACCCTCGTGCTTGGCTATCAGATAGGTATATAAAGCGGTACGAAGGTTGCCCACATGCATTCTTCCGGTGGGACTCGGTGCAAATCTTGTTCTGATCTTACTCATTTATGCAATTCCTCTCTTTCTCACATCTTACCTGATTATAAGATAAATGTCCTGATAATTCAATCATTTTCCCAGCACGATCTCTCAGCTTGCTCTTTCGGTACCCTCTGACACTGATATCAGTAAAAACCAGGAAAAGCATTTCCGGCTTTTCATTTGAATTAAAGCATGTACTGTGGTACTCTTACTATCGTACAGAAAAAGAAAGATGGGTGATTTCGGCGGAATCAGCCATCTCAGAAAGGAGTTTTCTTATGCTGTCGTCTTTTTTATCCGTTTTGCCGGATCCGTCCGCAGCCAACGAGGCATTTTCAAAAGGGCTGGATCTTATCATATCCTTATTGGAAGACGGAGATAGCACCGCCTCCAACCTGCTTACTGCAGGCATGAAGGAAATCAATACCACTTACGCTCTTGTCATGGCAGGAATCGCTCTGGTCCTGGCCCTGGCAGGATGTTTTTTCGGCTATAAATTATCCCGGCTTTTCATGACCTTATCCGGTTTTCTGGCAGGAATCTTTGTCGGTTCGTTTGCAGCCATAAAGTTTCTCCATGCATCAAACGGCATCTTTCTCTTGTGTGCCATCGCCGGGGGATTGATTTTCTCCATATTTGCCTACACCATCTATCAGGCAGGAATCTTTGTCTTATGTTTCCTGCTCTCCTTTACGGTAGCTGCCAATCTGGTTCCTCTGGAAGGAAATATCCGGTTCTTTGTTTGTCTGGTCATCGGATTCATCGTAGGTACTCTGGCCATCAAGTATGTAAGACCTATGATCATACTGTCCTCAGCCGTTTCATGTGCCTATGCAGCTTCCCGGTCTCTGGTGAGGTTAGGGCCTCTCACAGGTCTTGCATTCTTTAAGCAGTCCTATGCTATGGCAGCCTCCTTCCTGGCTCTGTGCCTTCTGGGTTGTCTGGTCCAGTTCCTTACCACATCAGATTCCGATTCCAAAGACAAGAGAAAAAAGAAAAGATAAGAGCAAAATAAAACTGTGGGACTCAATCCTCCCACAGTTTTATTTTGCCCTCTTTCAGGCTTCTTTTCACATCAATGATCCTCTGATTATCTGATCCGCGAAATCGCAGACTGATGTCTTTCTTCTCCTCCAGAAAAGGTCCATCCACCAGCACATCGAGACAGTCCAGGATATCCTTGGTGTGTTCCCAGGAAGGCAGCATCCTGTTGAGAATATCTTCCTCAAAAAGGTAGCCGGTATAACACCAGATCGTTTTTTCCGGGAACCTGTCTTTTACCTTTTTCAGAAAAGGGGCAAGGGCTGCCTGGTTGGCATATTCCAGTGGTTCCCCGCCGAGGAGTGTAAGTCCGCTGATATAAGGAGGTTGCAATAAACTGAGAATCGTTTCTTCCGTCTCCGGCGTAAAGGGTCTTCCATAATTGAAATCCCAGGTTTCCGGATTGAAGCATCCTTTGCAGTGATGGGTGCATCCACTGACAAATAAAGAGACTCTGACACCGATCCCATTTGCGATATCACATTTTTTAATCTCGCCATAATTCACAATCCTAACCTCCTATCTGTCAGGACTATTATACGCCTAGTCCAAAAAGCTGTCAAAAAGGCACGGACTTAATCCTTCTTCTTATGATGAAAGGTCCACAGGTCATCGGCAAAAGAAATCTCATCCCCATCCTTTAATAAAACCATCTCTTCCGGCAAGGCTTTTTTCCTGTTTACACTGGTTCCATTTTTCGAATTCAGATCTTTCAGATAATAGTCTCCTGTCTCCCCTCTGACAATAACGGCATGTTGTCTGCTGACAGCCCTGTTTTTGACGGAAAGCTGGTTTAATCCGGCTTCACTTCCGATATAGAAGGGGAAAACCTGGATTTCTATAGATTCATCGGAATGACTGGATGATAATACCGGCTTATCAGAGCAGGTGGATAAACTAAGAAAAACTGTCTCATCATAGCTCTCATTCTCCCATCTCTCCCGAAAATCTTCTTTCCATTTTTCAGGGATATCTTCTCGCCATTCCCCCAGAGCATGGTTTACCTTTCCCTTCGGTCCGGAATCCACAGTTCCGGTATCCTTCTTCACTATAAATAATCTCATCCCTGCAGCAAGCAAGATAGCAAAAGCCAAAATAGCTACTGTAAGGCAGATGGTCAGAAAGGGGGTGGCTCCCCTGATGGAAACACAATAGCATAAGTAGAAAAATGCCGCCAGATCTGCAGCCAAAGGCAGCAGGAGCTGGACAGGAAAAGGACGGATCTTTATATCTTTCCGGCTGGAAGATACATCTTCATTGAATTCAGACGGAATCTCAGAGGAGGAGTCTGCACATAAACCGGCATCGGGCCGGTTTTCCGTATATTCCGTCGGATCCTCCAGAAGCATCTGACGTACGCCTTCTCTTTTCATGCGGTGAAGATTATGATAAACCAGGTCCAAAGCCTTCCTGTCGTGATAGTCCAACACCGATAGAATAAAAAGCAACAGATCCTCCATCTTCTTTTGAATGTCCTCCTCATGGAAGGGTGTATACAGCCATAGAAGTCTTCCCTTTTCATCTACAAAGATCTCATCTATACTAAAACTTACCTGATTCAACGAAAGCAGATATTCTTCAATGTCTGAGAACATCTGACGGATTCCCTGCAATATGCGTCGGCATTCTTCATAGCCTGTCTTTCTTGATTCCACCCAGGTCGGGAGGGTACAACGTCCTGTAATCTCATAATACACGGCCTTTTTTCCATCGGTGTCTCTAATCTGTAGCGGCAGAAAAGATTCAAGCTTGTTGCAGCGGATCATGGGTACCTCTGTCGTCCTATAGTACCGGTTCTCTTTAAAATCACAGACCATGTAGATATGTAGGTCTTCTTTCACAAGTTCTATTTTTCTTCCCCCTTCCCCGTAGATTTCCATGTCATAATGCGAATCCAGTCTTCGCGATTGTCTACAGCAACCTTTGACGTACCCGTAAAAGTAAGTCCTTTCCCCCCTAAGAAAAAGCGGATGTCCGCTCTTGCGGTAACAGTGCCAAGAGAAAGCGCCAGAGTGCAGGAATCCAGATCCGCAAGAATCAGCCGTTCACGGATTCTCTTTCCAAGCACTTCTTTCTGCTTCCGGAGGGAATTTTTCTTTCCCTCTCTCCAATCTTCAGAGAGCTCCTGGGCGCTACGTACCGTCTCACTTCGTATCACTCCCATATCAAAGAAAAAGAAAAACAGGAGTATACTACCCATGATCATAATCCATATCATAGGAACGATAATCGCAGTTTCCACCACGGTGGCACCATCCTCCAGGATCCATATTCTGTCTATTTCTTTCCATGCTTCTTTCCACATTCTGAACATATCCTCATTCCCGAGATTTCACTCTTCTTCATCAGACGGACGGATCTTTTTAAACCGCTGCAAGACAAGGTCGAATGATAGCAATCACCATACTTGGTATAATAAAGCTGCTCCGGCTGCTGCCCGGCTCTGATGCATTTCTCACATTTACGATAATGGTTGCTTCCCAGGACTTTTTTTACCTGGTTGGGATTGGTCATGCGTATTGTCAGATGACTGCAGCTTAGACTGGTATGATAAACTTTGCCATACTGGGCCACGTACACCGTATCATCCTCCTCATCCCCCTCCTCCCCAACATGAGGGATGTAGCCGGTAAACTTTCGGCAGGACACCTGGATGGTACGGCGAAGAATAAACCATTTAAAAAAGGGAACCGGCACTTTGAGTGCATATCGGGCTTTCAAGCTGACATGGTCCTCCCCGGATTCCTGTGACAGAAGGATACCTCCTCTGCCCCCTATCACAAAGGAAGAATTCACTGCCTTTTTATCGAGATAATTCGTAAAGACTACTTTAATACTTAGTATGCCTCCTAATTGTTTCAGTTTCTTACGGTTGTCATCTTCTCCCTTATCTCCATGGGTGTTCTTTCTCTCAGGCACAGATTCCTGCTTCGCATAGACGCGGGCGGTTTGTATCGTCGCATGATAGATGGAGGTTTCAGCCAAAATAAACTGGGCGATCGTACACAATGTACATATAGCACACAGAAAGAAAGGAAGAACCAGGGCAGCCTCAACAGTCGCAGAGCCCCTGTCACGGCTGACAGGGTGGGGAATCATATCTTCTGATCCAAATCGTGCCTGTGCCTGGAGAGCTGTTTTATTATTCATAAAATATTTGCCTTTCAAAGGATCAGACATATAGTCACCCCACCCCCTTCTCTTCTCATGATCGTTTATCGGTAAGATACGGTCCTGCTTATATGAAGAGAGTAATTTCCCTCATTCGCCAGTCCAAATGCAATAAGCCTCCGATAAAAGGGAGTCCAGGAATGATCTCCCGTCCATGAGAAAGAAAAGATACATTCTTTCATCAGGAATTCCGGTTCTTCCAGGCTGACATTACATTGCATGATATCCATCATGCGATATAATAATCTTCGGCCTGCGGACCGTACTACAAGCAACAAAGCCAGGTATTGCTGGTAATTGACTCCTTTCTTCACTCTAATGATCTCTGACCGGTCCTTTATCTTCGTGACTGCATTAGCAAAGGTCAGATTCCAGTTATCCCGTGTTTTTATCAGGGCCACTTTCTCCCCGGAAAACAAAGCCCTGACTTCCAGCAGAGATTCCCCGCAGCTAAGGGAGGCGATCAGCAACATGGATACTGCTTCCATCCCTTCGGGCATTCCGAATAGTCCTGCCAATGCCAGTGCCATGAAATCTGCCTGGCTTTTAATCTCCGGATCATTTAAAGCATACGTGTAATTAGTAAGAAAGCGCATCAGGAACATCTGATCCGCCACATACTTCAGGTTTCCTTTATCTTTTGTTTTTCCTCCGATCAGATATTCGATCTCATAGTCCAACCGGTGATCCTTCTCCCTGTCTTTTCTCTTATAATGGGTAAAACATTCAAAAATGTAGGGAATCAGATACCCGTCTGAGCTGAGCAGAGAATCGTTTTTCAGGGATTGTGTCCCTTCCTGACACAGTTGTTTCAATTGGGGAAGACCGGTGATAGAAAAATCCTCCAGACGGAATGTAATCCTATCTCTCCAACGGTTCCCGGAAGGCAGGGATTGCCTGGAAGCCAGCTGGAGGGAAGAGATGGAGCTCTGGTCATCCACCACATAAAGAAGAATTCCTGAATGAAGGATGGATCCCAATACCTTCTTCCACTCTTTCCAGTTTTTCCTGATCTTTTTTTCCTCCTCAGATGCCACCGGTTTTTCGGAAGCCGGTGGAGAAGAGACGGTGTCTTCTCTTCCCGGTTCGGGCAGTATTTTCTCTGAAGAACCATACTTCAGGCTCTTTTGCAATTCATTCAATATCTCCGGCAGTTTTTTTATCCCCTGGCAAGTCTCCCATCTTTTTATCTGATCCAGCAATTCCTTTCCGTTGTCATCCAAAGCTTTTTTGCTGGCATCCAGACCGATCTCTGACTCCAGCCCGGTGAAAAAACCTCCTGATGACAAATGACTCTCCACAAGATTTTTCCCGTCAGAGATGATATCCGCCCCTTCTCTGGGATCCATCAGGAAAATATGGTACCTGTCAAAGAGGGGTCTGTCATACTGAGCCAGAATATCTTCTCCGGCCAGGTCAAAAGCTTCCTCCACCATGGATGCTTTTGCATACTCTCTCATTCCCCCGAAAACGAGGAAACCGATTCCAAGCATCAGGAAGAAAAGCAGAGAAAGGAAGACAGTAATCTGTCCGGAACAATCATTTAATCTTGCCCACATTGCTGTTAATCGTATTGAAAATCGTCGATACGACATTCTTGATGTTCGTCTGAAAGATGATCACCAGTCCGATCAGAACAACGATGATCAATATAACCTCAACGACACCCATTCCACTCTCATCCGATAAAAAATCATGAAGCATCTGTTCACCTCCCATCATCTAATCTCACAGTAAAATCATCTTCTCACTACTTGTTACATGATATTTAATCGAAATCGCCGGGGACAATCATTTTTCTCTTCTGTAACTATGTTTTATGAAAACGGTCCGAAGACCCATAAAACAGCATATCACTGAATCTGGATCCCATAGAATCTAGATCCCATAAAATTGCATGAAGGCCGGAAACATCACCAGGATCATGGTGATGAAGAGGAGGAGGATCATAGGGAACAAGAGCCTCGTGGAAGCCTCCTCCCCTTCTCGCCTTATGTAATCGATCTGTACCTGGAAGGCTTCCTGCTGCTCCTTCTCCATCATGGAACGAATCTCCCGGGCTCCTTTGGAGAAGCTCTGAATCAGGAGCATGGCAAACCTGCCGTAAACCTTCTCCTGAAAGTGATTTCCCCATTCCTGACATACTTCCCCGGGGCGCAGCCCCATATGCAGACAATGATTCATCATGCGCATCTGCTCAAAAGCATACCTCCGTTCCCGGACTTCCACACTTTTCTCATAATCTTTGCAGATGCGTTCCACAGCATTGGGAAAGGATAACCCGGCTCCCATATAAAGAGTCAGCAAATGAACGATCAGTGGGAAATCTTCCATATTCTGTTTATGGCGTTCCTGCTTCTTTTCACCAATCCTGCTATGGTTCCTCACAAGGAGCAATACCATAATCCCCAGCAATAAAGCTGGTATCTTCCACAGGTTCTCTCTGGAAGCCTCCTTCACAGTGACCTCTTTCCAAGAAGTATCCACTGAGAAATTCTGATAGTCCCTCGAGGAAGCTTCCCTGTGGATCAGGGCTTCCTGAAATCGTTCAAAAACACTTACGGAGGCCTTCCTCTGAGGGAGGATCCTCACCGGGATCCTCTCATGCCGGGTGTAATCTTTATAGACAGCTTCCACAAGAATCGCAGTGCTCTCCGACTTTCCTTCCGGGATCTTTAAGCCTTCCTCCCCCAGATTCCCGCCCCAGTCAATTAATAGCATATCTTCCGGTTCGTAAGTAATCTGAAAGGGATACCCCTCCAGTTTCTCGACAAAGTTCAGAGAGGTAGTTACCGACTGCAGGGATTTGTTTTTCCCTTTGATCTCCTTTTTCAATTCCAGGAAAAAATCCCGGAAAATCTTTTCTTCTTCAGCCTTCGTCAGTTTCTGTTCCTCCAGAATAAAAGAGATTTCTTTCTTCTCTCCCCCATCCTCCAGTTCCAGCTGTATCTCCTTCTCTCCTCTCCCGAAGGAATTTCTGATAAAATTAAATTTTTTGGTAAGGCAATCGGTAACAGCCAGGATCAAAATCACGGAGAAAACCAGAACGATTCCCCGAAACAGGATACGTATCTGCCCCAGCTGAAACTGTTCCAATGCCATACGGTTCTCCCGGCTGCTGATGGAATCATCACGAAATGACGGTTCCAGAAAACGTCTCCAAGCCCTGCGAAAAGCAGTCGGCAGGTGCCGGAAGATCCATAAGGAAATCCGGTATCCCCTCTCTGTTTTCCTTTTCTCACCCTTTTTTCTCCAGCCATTCATCGCCGTCCCACTCCTTCCCAGACCGGTCAGACATAAACATCCCGCGAAATCTTCATGATACATTCACTCCAATAAAAACAGACAATGATTCCCGCCAGGGCCAGGGTCATGACCAGGCGTCCGGGAAGGGTATGGTAGAGCATATCCAGATAACTGCCATTGCTGACTCTCAGGTAGATCATCAGGAAAAAAGGCATCAGAAGCATCAGATTTTTCTCGTAAATCTTGCCACTCAGGATAGTTCTGATCTCCTCTGTGGTCTCCATCTTCTTCTGGATCCGGATCATGGAATTTCTCAAAATCTCCACGGAATTGCCTCCCATATTTTTCAGAATCTCCAGGACAACCGCAAACTGATGGATATCCTCGCTGTCCGTGGCGGATGCCATCTCAAGAAACAGGTCTTCCACCGGGATATGAACCCCGATACCCTGGACCACCAGGGCCATCTGCACCACGAAGGCATGGTCCTCTCCGTCAACCTCTCTCAGTTCCCGGTAAGCGGCTATGCAGGCATTCTCCAGAGAGTAGCCGGCCTGCAAGGAAGGCAGCATGGATTGGAGAAGCTCATAAAATCCCCTCTCATATTGCCTCTTCCTGTTAATTATTCTTCTATTGTGCAGATAATATCCATAAGGTATCAGAAGGACCTGCAGGAAGAAAAACCAATACCGGCTGTCGTACCACAAGTAGGACAGGAAGCAGATTCCCATCTCACCGGCAATCCACTCCAGGGCCCTTGTCCGGTTATAACCGGTCTTACTCCGTTTTTTCCCTCTGTCCCCAACTGTAAGTCTGCCGATATCTCTTCATCCCCTTCTCATAATTCTCC